>NZ_SSDN01000101.1:0-125793 GCF_004794355.1 Microbacterium sp. K36
CGTCGCGCAGGCGTCCGGCGAGCTCGAACTTCAGCTCGGCGGCGGCCGCGAGCATCTGATCGGTGAGGTCCTGGATCGTGGCCTCCAGCTGCTGGGCGCCCTCGGCCGCGATCCCGGTGCGCCTCAGGTTCGGTGTCGGCGACTTCCCCTTGCCCGACGCCCGGCCGCGGCCGGACATCAGCTCTGCCGTGTCCTGACCCTCGCGCGCCAGCACCTCGGTGATGTCGGCGATGCGCTTGCGCAGCGGCTGCGGGTCGATGCCGTGCTCCTTGTTGTACGCGATCTGCTTCTCACGGCGACGGTCGGTCTCCTCGATGGCCTTGGCCATGGAGTCCGTCATGTTGTCCGCGTACATGTGCACTTCACCGGAGACGTTTCGCGCGGCGCGGCCGATGGTCTGGATGAGCGACGTCCCGGAGCGGAGGAAGCCCTCCTTGTCCGCGTCGAGGATCGCGACGAGCGACACCTCCGGGAGGTCGAGACCCTCTCGCAGCAGGTTGATACCCACCAGGACGTCGTACACACCGGCGCGCAGTTCGCTGAGAAGCTCGACGCGACGCAGGGTGTCGACGTCGGAGTGCAGGTAGCGCACCCGGACGCCGTGCTCGCCGAGGAAGTCGGTCAGCTCCTCCGCCATCTTCTTCGTGAGCGTCGTGACGAGCACGCGCTCGTCACGCTCCACGCGAAGCCTGATCTCTTCGAGGAGATCGTCGATCTGCCCCTTCGACGGCTTGACGATGATCTCCGGATCGACCAGACCGGTCGGGCGGATGATCTGCTCCACCACGCCGTCGGCGATGCCCATCTCGTACTTGCCCGGGGTGGCGGACAGGTAGACGGTCTGCCCCACGCGGTTCTTGAACTCGTCCCAGCGCAGCGGTCGGTTGTCCATCGCGCTCGGCAGCCGGAATCCGTGGTCGACCAGGGTGCGCTTGCGGGACGCGTCGCCTTCGTACATCGCGCCGATCTGCGGCACGGTGACATGGGACTCGTCGATGACGAGCAGGAAGTCGTCCGGGAAGAAGTCGAGGAGCGTGTGCGGAGGCTCGCCGGGCATCCGTCCGTCCATGTGACGCGAGTAGTTCTCGATGCCGGAGCAGAATCCGAGCTGCTGCAGCATCTCCAGGTCGAAGGTCGTGCGCATCCGAAGGCGCTGCGCCTCGAGGAGCTTGCCCTGACGCTCGAACTCCTTCAGCCGCTCCTCCAGCTCGTGCTCGATGGTGCCGATGGAGCGCTGGATGACGTCAGTACCCGCGACGTAGTGCGAGGCCGGGAAGATCGGCACGGCGTCGAGCTTCTCGATGACCTCGCCCGTGAGCGGATGCAGCGAGTAGAGCGCCTCGATCTCGTCGCCGAAGAGCTCGATGCGGATGGCGTGCTCCTCGTACACCGGGATGATCTCGATCGTGTCGCCGCGCACGCGGAAGTTGCCGCGCGAGAAGTCGACGTCGTTGCGGTTGTACTGCATCGCGATGAACTGACGGATCAGGGCGTCGCGGTCGTACCGCTCCCCCACCTGGAGCGCGACCATGGCACGCAGGTACTCCTCCGGAGCACCCAGGCCGTAGATGCAGGAGACGGTCGATACCACGACCACATCCCGACGGCTCAGCAGGGAGTTCGTCGTCGAGTGGCGGAGACGCTCCACCTCTGCGTTGATCGAGGAGTCCTTCTCGATGAAGGTGTCCGTCTGCGGGACGTAGGCCTCGGGCTGGTAGTAGTCGTAGTACGAGACGAAGTACTCGACGGCGTTGTTCGGCATGAGCTCGCGGAACTCGTTGGCGAGCTGTGCGGCGAGGGTCTTGTTGTGCGCGAGCACGAGCGTGGGGCGCTGCACCTGCTCGACGAGCCACGCCGTGGTCGCCGATTTGCCTGTTCCGGTCGCACCGAGCAGCACGATGTCGGTCTCGCCCGCGTTGATGCGGGAAGCCAGGTCGGCGATGGCCTGCGGCTGGTCACCGGCAGGGGCGTACTCGCTGATGACCTCGAAGGGGCGGACACTGCGGGTGGGCTGCATACATCAAGCGTATGCCGCCCCTCCGACATCGGGGCCGCGTCCGGCGGCGGCACCGCTCAGCTCGCGCGGAGCCGGTCCCAGAGCGCGTCCGTCTGGGCCAGCGTTTCCGCGATCGATCCCGCGGTGTCGATGACGACGTCGGCGATCGCGAGCCGCCTGTCGTCAGGGACCTGCGCGGCGATCCGGCGGCGCGCCTCCTCCGGCGTCATCCCGCGCAGCCCGACAAGCCTCTCGAGACGGACCTCCGCGGGAGCGTGCGCGACGACGATCGCATCCCACGGGTCGTCCACACGCGCCTCCACGAGAAGCGGCACGTCGTAGACGACGACAGCATCCGGATCGGCACGCAACGCGGCGTCGAAACGGCGCTGGGACTCGGCCCGCACAGCAGGGTGCACGATGGCGTTCAGCTGCGCGAGACGGTCCGGATCGGCGAACACGGTCGCCCCGAGGGCGGCCCGGTCGAGCGACCCGTCTTCGGCGATGACGGCGTCACCGAACGTCCGCGCGATCGCATCGAGCACCTCGGATCCCGGCGCCTGGACCTCCCGCACGATCCGGTCCGCATCGACGATCACCGCGCCGAGCTCGGCGAGCCTGTTCGCGATGGTGGACTTCCCCGACGCGATGCCTCCGGTGAGAGCGATGAGCGGCATCCGACCATCCTGCCACGCCTGCCCGAGGGCGTCGCACGACACTGCCGAGGAACAATCGGGAAAGCTTCGGTCCCTCTTGAGGAAGACTTGACGGTCCCCTGAGGTGCGCTGCGTAACGTCGAAGCCATGACGAACACGGAAGCCACCGCACGCCCTGACCGCACCGAGCGACCCTCCCGACGGCGCCCGATCATGGCGTTCGCGCTGGCCGTGCTCGCGACAGGCGGCATCGGCGCCGCGCTCACGAGCGCCGCGTGGACCGACAACACGTTCTTCAGCGCCCCGGCCGCAGCGGCCACCTTCAACCTCCAGGGTTCCACCGACGGAACCACCTGGAAGGAGTCGGCCGCGAAGAACAGCATCGAGCTCGTCGTGCCCGCGGAGAAGCTGGCCAATCTGCTCCCGGGCGAGACCCGCACGATCAAGCTCTGGGTCAAGAACTCCAGCTCCGTCAACGCCGCACTCACCTCGACCGTCGAGTACGCGCCCGGCAACACGGCGACGGACTTCACGGTCAAGCCGACGGCGTCGATCAGCGGACTCGCCGCATCGCTGACCGCCTCCGGCTCCACGGCGAGCGACGAGTTCGAGCTCGTCGTCACCACCCCGGCCGACTGGGCGACGAGCAACCAGGGCAAGAGCGGCACGATCGTCGTCACGGTATCCGCCACCGCGACCAACTGACACTCACCGAGACAGCCGAGACGAAGGACGAACCGTGGTGCAGCTCCTCCGCCGCCTCTCCCTGGTCGTGCTCTGGGCGCTGGCCGCCACGGGCGTGGGCTGCGGCGTCGTCTGGGGCGCCACGGCGATCGGGCTCATCCAACCGCTCGTCGTGATCTCGGGCTCCATGGAGCCCGGGATCATGACGGGCGATCTCCTCGTCGCGACCAAGGTCCCCGCCGACTCCCTCGAAGTCGGGGACGTCGTCAGCCTCCGGAGCGCGCTGACCGACACCCTGGTGACCCACCGCATCACCGACATCGAGGCCGCCGATGGCGCGCACACCATCACCATGAAGGGCGACAACAACGACTTCTCCGACGCCTTGGACTATCCCGTGACAGGCGATGTGTGGAAGCCGGCAGTACAGCTCCCCGGGTGGGGAACCGCCATCATGAGGATGACGTCGCCCGCCGTCGCCGTCCCGCTGCTGCTCGGACTCCTGGGGCTGCTCGGCCTCAGCATGATGAGCCCCGTCGAGCGACCGGCGCGCAAGCCGCTGACCACGTGACACCCGCACGGAGGTTCTCCCCGGTGGCGGGCTTCGCGGTCGCGATGGCGCTCGTCCTCCTGTCCATCGCTCAGGGAGGCGTCTCCACCACCAGCGCGGCGTGGACGGATCGGACCGTGGTCACGGCGACGGTGACGTCCGCCTCGGCATGGTTGTCTCCGTTCGCGGGGAACACGTGCAAGGCCTACAGCAGCCGGTCGGCCGCCCCCACGACCTGCGCGATCACGGCGATCCGCTATGAGGAGATCAGCGACACCTCCGGCCACTTCTACATCAGCACCAATGCCCCCGGCGGGTCGCACCACGTCGAGGTCGACGTGGACCTGAAGAGGGCGACGGGCCTTCCCCGGACCTGGACTTCCTGGGCCGAAGCGGGGGTGCTCCGGGGCAGCCATGTCACGCCCGACCGCGCGTGGACGTGCGCGTCGCTGCCGCGGCTCACCGGCCGCAGTCTCGACTGGCACCTCACCGACCTCCAGGTTCCGGTCACGCTGCAACGCAGCACGGCGAACACGATCTGCGCGTGAGCACTCCGGAGACGGAGCGAGCGCCCCTCAGCGCGCGAGCAGCTGCCGTCGGGAGCTGATCACGCCGGTGTCGAAGCCGGCGAGATGCAGGCCGCCGTGGAAGCGGGCGTGCTCGATCTTGATGCAGCGATCCATGACGACCGAGAGACCGGCCTCCTCCGCGAGCGCCGCCGCCTCCTCGTTCCAGGAGCCGAGCTGGAGCCACAGCGTCTTCGCCCCGCTGTCGACCGCCTCCTGCGCGACCCCGGGGAGGTCGTCATGACGACGGAAGACGTCGACGATGTCGGGCTGCACCGGCAGGGCACTCAACGACGGATACACCGGTTGCCCGAGGATCTCGGTCTCCCTCGGGTTCACGAGGTAGACGTCGTAGGCCGTGCTGGAGAGCAGGTACGTCGCGACGAAGTAGGAGGCCCGCGCGGGGTTGCCCGATGCCCCGACGATGGCGATCGATCGCGCCCGCCGCAGCAGTCCGAACCGCTGCGGCTGGGTGGGGCCGGTCCAACTGCGCCCCGGTTCGACGACCGCGGGAAGCGCACAGCTGGCCGCGTCCGCGACGGGAGGAAGGGTGCAGGCGTCCCCGGCGGAGTAGGTGCTCATCGGTGGGCTCCCGTCGCGAGGGTGAGGGCCTGATCGAGGTCCCAGATGATGTCCTCCGCGTCCTCCAGGCCGACGGAGATGCGGATCAGGTCGGGGCGCACACCGGCGGCGACGAGCTGCTCCTCGGTGAGCTGACGGTGCGTGGTGGAGGCCGGGTGGATCACCAGGGTGCGGGCGTCGCCGATGTTGGCGAGATGGGACGCGAGCTGCAGGTTCTCGATGAACGCCTCCCCCGCGGCGCGGCCGTCCTCGGCGGAGACCCCGAACGCGAACACGGATCCCGGCCCCAGCGGCAGGTACCGGGCGGCACGGTCATGATGCGGATGACCTTCGAGCCCTGCCCAGGTGACGTAGGACACGCGGGGGTCGGCGGCCAGCCACTCGGCGACGACCCGGGCGTTGGCGATGTGGGCGTCGATGCGCTGGGGCAGCGTCTCCACGCCCTGCAGGAGCGTGAAGGCGGACTGCGGGCTCAGGGCGGGCCCGATGTCGCGCAGCTGTTCGGAGCGCAGCTTGGTGAGGAATCCGTACTCGCCGAAGTTGCCCCACCAGGAGATGCCGCCGTAGGAGGCCACCGGTTCGGTCATCTGCGGGAACTTGCCGTTGCCCCAGTCGAATGTGCCCTTCTCGATGACCACACCGCCGAGCGTCGTGCCGTGGCCGCCGAGGAACTTCGTGACCGAGTGGATGACGATGTCCGCCCCGTGCTCCAAGGGGCGCGCAAGGTACGGCGTGGCGAGCGTCGCGTCGACGACGAGCGGAACCCCGGCGTCGTGGGCGACGGCGGCGAGACCCGCGATGTCGGCGATCTCGCCCGACGGGTTCCCGATCATCTCGACGTAGACGACCTTGGTCTCCGGACGGATGGCCGCGGCGAAGTCGGCAGGGTCGGAGGAGCTGACGAACGTCGTCTCCACGCCGAACCGTCGCAGGGTCACGTCGAGCTGTGTGACCGTGCCGCCGTAGAGCTGCGCGGCGGCGACGACGTGATCGCCCGCGCCCACGAGGGCGGCGAACGTGATGAACTCCGCGCTCATCCCCGAGGCGGTCGCCACGGCCCCGATGCCGCCCTCCAGCGAGGCCAGCCGCTCCTCCAGGGCGGCGACGGTGGGGTTGCCGATGCGCGAGTAGATGTTGCCGTACTTCTGCAGAGCGAAGAGGTTCCCGGCGTCGGCCGCATCGTCGAAGACGAACGACGTCGTCTGGTAGATCGGCACCGCCCGCGCTCCGGTGGCGGCGTCCGGTGTGCCGCCGGCGTGCAGAGCGCGGGTGCGGAACCCGAAGCGGTGGTCCTCGGTCATGATGTCCTCGATTCTGCGGCGAGAGCGCCGGCGATGTCGTCGACGGCCCAGGGGTTCTGCAGTGACGTCGTGTCGCCGAGGGCCTGCGGAGTGCGTCCCGCGCGCCGATCCTGTTCGGCATCCCAGAGCTGCGCGAGCAGGCGGCGCATGATCTTCCCCGAGCGTGTCTTGGGCAGGTCCGGCACGACGACGACGTGCTTCGGCTTCGCGACCGGACCGATCGAGCGCGCGACCTGCGCGCGCAGCGCGTGCGCGTCGATCTCCGCCCGGCCGGATGGGGTGACGAACGCCACGACCGCCTGGCCGGTGACAGGATCCGCCACGCCGGCGGACCCGGCTTCGCCGACCGTCTCGTGCGCGACAAGTGCCGACTCGATCTCGATCGTCGAGAGGCGATGACCGGAGACGTTCACGACGTCGTCGAGTCGGCCCAGGATCCAGATGAACCCGTCGGCGTCCCGGGTCGCCCCGTCTCCGGCGACGTAGTAGCCGCCGTACGCGCCCACACCGGCGTACGCAGACCAGTACGCGTCCCGGTAGCGCTCCGGGTTCCCCCGGACGGTCCGCGCCATCCCCGGCCACGGGCGCCGGACGACCAGCGTCCCGGATCGGCCCGGCGCCACCTCGTCGCCGTTCTCGTCGACCACGGCGACGTCGATGCCCGGAAGCGGGACCGACGCGGAGCCGGGCTTCAGCGGCGTGATGCCGGGTAGGGGGGCGATCATCGCGGCACCGGTCTCCGACTGCCACCACGTGTCGATGACGGGGAGCTCATCCCGCCCGAAGTTCCGGCGGAACCACACCCAGGCCTCCGGGTTGATCGCCTCGCCCACCGTGCCGAGCAGTCGCAGGGTGGACAGGTCGTGGCCGCTCGGCAGCTCGTCGCCGAACCAGGTCATGAACGTCCGGATGAGCGTGGGGGCCGTGTAGTAGACCGTGACGCCGTAGCGCTCGATGATCTCCAGATGGCGCTCGCGGCGCGGAGTGTCCGGCGTGCCCTCGTAGATGACCTGGGTGAGCCCGTTCGACAGCGGTCCGTAGATCTCGTAGGTGTGGGCGGTGACCCAGGCGAGGTCAGCGGTACACCAGTGGACGTCGTCCGGTTTGGCGTCGAAGTGCGCCCAGTGCGCCCAGCTCGCGTGCGTCAGGTAGCCGCCGGAGGTGTGCACGAGGCCCTTGGGCTTCCCCGTCGTACCGGAGGTGTAGATGATGAAGAGCGGGTGCTCGGCGTCGAAGGCCGTCGCCTGATGCGCGGTGGGGGCCGTGTCGACGACGTCGTGCCACCACACGTCCCGGCCTTCGGTCCACGGGACGCTCTGTCCTGTGCGACGGAGCACGAGGACGTGCTCGAGCTCCGGCAGTCCCGCAGCGGCGGCATCGGCGGCGGATTTGACCTCGGTCGCCGTCCCCCTCCGGAACTGGCCGTCGCTGGTGACGAGCAGCTTCGCCCCGGTGTCCTCGAGCCGGAAACGCACGGCTTCTGCGGAGAATCCTCCGAAGACGAGAGAGTGGACGGCTCCGATCCGCGCGCAGGCGAGCGTGATGACCACGGTCTCGACGAGCACGGGGAGATAGATCACCACCCGGTCCCCCGGTCGGATCCCGAGGTCTTCGAGCGCGTGCGCGGCCTGCGCCACACGGCGCTGGAGGTCGGCGTAGGTCACCGAGACCCGGTCGCCGGGCTCCCCTTCGAAGTGCAGCGCCACCTTGTCGCCGCGTCCGGCGTCGACATGACGGTCCACGCAGTTCACCGCGACGTTCAGCCGTCCGCCGAGGAACCACCGCGCCGCGGGGACGGCACCGTCGACGGGCGGCTCCCACTCGTGCACGGCCGTCCACGGCTCGGCCCAGTCCAGTCGGCGCGCCGCGTCCTCCCAGAAGGCCAGAGGATCAGTGGCCGCGCGCTCGTAGGCGTCCGCGGTCACGTTGGCGTCGAGGAACGCGGGCGACGGAGGATAGACCCGCTCCTCCAGCAGCCGAGCCTCGGTCGTCGTCACGTCCATCGCCGCAGCAGGTACTTCTCCAACAGCGCGAGCACGCCGTTGGTGATCGTTCCGAGCAGCGCGAGCAGCACGATGGAGAGCAGGATGCGGTCGACACGCCCTGTGCTCTGGGAGTCGGTCAACAGGAAGCCGAGCCCCATCGAGGACGCGATCAGTTCGGCGGCCACGAGGAACAGCCATGCCTGGGCGAGCGCGAGGCGGAGGCCGGCGACGACGGACGGCACGACAGCCGGAAGCTGGACCGTGCGGAACAGCGACCATCCGTGCAGGCTGAACGAGCGTCCCGCCTCGACGAGCTGCGGATCCACATGCCGGAGCGCCGAGGCGACCGTCGTGTAGACCGGGAAGAACGCACCGATCGCGATGAGGGTCACCTTGGACTCCTCGCCGATCTGCATCCACAGGATCAGCAGCGGCACCCAGGCGAGCGACGGCACCGCACGAACCGCGGCGAGGGTCGGGCTGAGCAGCACGTCACCCCAGCGCGACAGCCCGACGATGCCTGCCGCGGCGAGCCCGATGACCGAGCCGATCGCGAACCCGAGCAACACCCGCTGGACGGAGATGGCGATGTGGGTCCAGAGCTGTCCGGACTCGGCGAGTTCCACCCCGGCCTGGAAGACCGACGCCGGCGCCGGGAGTCGGTACGGCTCGATGAGACCGGCCGTCGTGACCACCTGCCAGGCGATGAGGATCACGGCCGGGAGCAGGAAGCCCCCGAGAACCCGCACGACGGGCGGCAGGGCACGGCGTGCTCCTCCCGTCCCCCTCCGGGGAGCGCCCTTCGCGAACGCGAGCGCGTCCCGCGATTCCGCCGGGACGACCACCCGCTCCTCCAGACCGGTCACTCGCTCGCGCCCGCCTTCGTCGCGAAAGTGTCGTTGATGATGCTGGACAGCGCCTTGTCGACGGATTCCTGTCCGCCCTGGACGTCGCCGGACTCGACGAGCACGGGGGCGATCTTCTCGAGCACCGCGAGCTGGTCGTCACCGGGGACGCCGTTCACGTCGAGGTTCGACCGCTCCTGGATGACCGTGGTCGCGACCTCGAGGTCGATACCGGCGACCTCTGCCAGCAGGGCGGCGGTCTCCTCCGGGTTCTCGAGCGCCCACGCACGCGCCTCTTCGTAGGCGTCGACGACGGCCTGAGCGAGGTCGGGGTGGTTGTCGATGAAGTCCTCGGTCGCGTTGAGGAAGCCGTAGGTGTTGAAGTCGACGTTGCGGTAGATGAGCTTGTCGCCCGACTCCTGCTCCGCGGCGGCCATGATGGGGTCGAGCCCCGCCCACGCGTCGACGGAACCACCGTCGAGCGCCGCGCGCCCGTCGGCGTGCTGGAGGTTCTGCACCTCGACGTCGGCCAGAGACAGCCCGCCCTCCTCAAGGGCCTGGAGGAGGAAGAAGTAGGGGTCGGTGCCCTTGGTGGCCGCGACGGAGGCGCCCTTGAGGTCCTCCACCGAGGTGATGTCGCTGTCGGGACCGACGACGATGGCCGACCACTCGGGCTGGGAGAAGATGTCGATCACCTGGATGGGCGAACCGTTCGCGCGGGCGAGCAGCGCAGCCGAGCCCGCCGTCGATCCCACGTCGACCGAACCCGAGCGGAGGAGCTCGTTGGCCTTGTTCGACCCCGCGGACTGCACCCATTCGACGGTGACGTCGTCACCGAGGATGTCCTCCAGGATGCCCTGGTCGCGGATCACGAGGCTGAGGGGGTTGTAGGTCGCGAAGTCGATGGACAGCGTGTCCGCCGACCACTCGCCGTTCCCGGCGGGGGTGGACTCGGCCTCGGCGGACGCGTTCTCGCCGGCGACGCAGCCGGTGGCGACGAGCATCATCGTCCCGGCGACGGCGATCGCAGGGATGATGCGGCGGGTGATGGTGCTCATCGGGTCTCCTCGGGGGTGTGGTGATGCGTGTCCACGCCGAGCCCTTCGAGGAGCTCGGCGCGCAGGTCGGCGAGGCCGCGGTCAGCGCGGTCTCGGGGGCGGATGCCGGGGACGCGGATCGTCCGCGCGACGGACGACGCCGTGTCGTCCGCGTCACCGACGGTGCGCAGCAGCAGCACGCGGTCGGCGAGATAGAGGGCCTCCTCCACGTCGTGGGTCACGAGCAGCACCGTGGTGGGCTCGGCCGCGTGGATCTTCAGGAGCAGGTCGTGCATACGGAGGCGGGTCAGGGCGTCGAGGGCGCCGAACGGCTCGTCGAGCAGCAGCACCCCGGGGTTCCTGGCGAGAGCGCGGGCGAGCGACGCCCGCTGCGCCATGCCTCCGGACACCTCGCGCGGACGCTGATCGGCGGCGTGCTCGAGACCGACGAGCTGCAGCAGTTCGCGGACCCGAGTGCGTCCGGCGCGGCGGGAGACGCCGCGAGGAAGACCGAGTTCGACGTTCTGCGCGAGGGTGCGCCACGGAAGCAGCCGCGGCTCCTGGAACGCGATCGCGGTGCGCTCGTCGACATCGGCGACACCGGAGCCGTCCAGGCGGATC
Organism: Microbacterium sp. K36; assembly: GCF_004794355.1. NCBI lineage: Bacteria > Bacillati > Actinomycetota > Actinomycetes > Micrococcales > Microbacteriaceae > Microbacterium > Microbacterium sp. K36. The sequence continues at coordinate 10,824 of NZ_SSDN01000101.1, forward strand.
GTCCCCCGCGTGGGGGTGTCCAGCCCGCCGATCAGGCGCAGCAGCGTCGACTTCCCGCACCCGGACGGACCGACGACGGCGACGATCTCCCCGGCGGCGATGTCCAGGTCGAGATCGCGGAGTACCTCGCGCCGCCCCTGCGCGAGCGGGAACGACCGCGCGATGCCGTCGAGGCGCACGGGCTGTGCGGAACCCGCTGTCTTCGGGGCCTCAGCGGTGCGCGACGCAGCGGGCAGGAGGACGGTCATGTCCCCATGCTGTCGGAGGCTCCGGAATGTTACGAATGCGGCCGTAACGTTGCGTCACGCACGTGTTCCGCGGGATTCCGGGCATGCGAAAAGGGCCGCCACACCCGCCGCGAAGCGGGTTGACGACCCTTTTCGGAGTGTTGCTTAGGAGTTGCCGCCCGAGAGCTTCTCGCGCAGAGCCGCGAGAGCCTCGTCATCGGCGAGCGTGCCGGCGCCGGCCGACTCGCTCGAGAAGGACTGGCCGCCGAAGTCGTCGCCGGCCGCAGCCTCGGCCTCGGCCGCCTTCGCGACCTGAGCCTTGTGCGCCTCCCAGCGAGCCTGGGCCGCAGCGTACTCCTGCTCCCATGCCTCGCGCTGGGCGTCGAAGCCTTCCTTCCACGCACCGGTCTCGGCGTCGAAGCCCTCCGGGTACTTGTACTCGCCGTTCTCGTCGTACTCGGCGAGCATGCCGTACAGAGCCGGGTCGAACTCGGTGCCGTTGGGGTCGACCGACTCGTTGGCCTGCTTCAGCGACAGCGAGATGCGACGACGCTCGAGGTCGATGTCGATGACCTTGACGAAGACCTCTTCGCCGACCGACACGACCTGCTCGGCCAGCTCGACGTGCTTGCTGGAGAGCTCGGAGATGTGGACGAGGCCCTCGATGCCGTCTGCGACGCGGACGAACGCACCGAACGGAACGAGCTTGGTGACCTTACCCGGCGTGACCTGACCGATCGCGTGGGTGCGGGCGAAGACCTGCCACGGGTCCTCCTGGGTCGCCTTCAGCGACAGGGAGACGCGCTCGCGGTCGAGGTCGACCTCGAGGATCTCGACGGTGACCTCCTGGCCCACCTCGACGACCTCGGAGGCGTGCTCGATGTGCTTCCAGGACAGCTCGGAGACGTGCACGAGGCCGTCCACGCCACCCAGGTCGACGAACGCACCGAAGTTGACGATCGACGACACGACACCCTTGCGGACCTGACCCTTGTGCAGGTTGTTCAGGAACGTGGTGCGCGACTCCGACTGCGTCTGCTCGAGCAGCGCACGGCGGCTGAGGACGACGTTGTTGCGGTTCTTGTCGAGCTCGAGGATCTTCGCCTCGATCTCCTGGCCGAGGTACGGCGTCAGGTCGCGGACGCGGCGGAGCTCGATGAGCGAGGCCGGGAGGAAGCCACGGAGGCCGATGTCGACGATGAGTCCACCCTTGACGACCTCGATGACCGTGCCGGTGACGACGCCGTCGTTCTCCTTGATCTTCTCGACGTCTCCCCAGGCGCGCTCGTACTGTGCACGCTTCTTGGAGAGGATCAGGCGGCCTTCCTTGTCCTCCTTCTGGAGAACCAGGGCCTCGACCTCGTCGCCGACCTTGACGACCTCGTTGGGGTCGACGTCGTGCTTGATCGAGAGCTCGCGCGAGGGGATGACACCCTCGGTCTTGTAGCCGACATCGAGCAGGACCTCATCGCGATCGATCTTGACGATCGTGCCTTCGATGATGTCGCCGTCGTTGAAGAACTTCAGGGTCTTCTCGACCGCGGCCAGGAAGTCCTCAGCAGATCCGATGTCGTTGATGGCGACCTGCTTGGTGGCCGGGGCGGTCGTTGCGGTAGTCATGTAGTGGGTTGTCCTTGTGAATGGATACTCGGGCTGCGGAGCATGGCCGCGCACGGCCGGGATGTGCTTCGCAGCAGGTGGATTGTGGTGTCTTCGTCACCTGGGCATGCGTGTACACGCCACGAGTGACAGTTCAGGCTACCAGAAGTTGCCGCCCCATGAAGGGGCGGATCTCCCGCAGCCACTCTGTGGATAACGCCCGCGGCGACTTGCGCATTCCGCATACGGTGGCTCGGTGATGTCGCCCACTCCTCTCCGTCTCCTGGCCGTGCTGGCACTCGGCGTCTCGCTGCTCTCCGGATGCACCCCCACTCCGGAGTCCACGCCGACCCCCTCCCCCGCGTTCACCTCCGAAGAAGAAGCCTTCGCCGCCGCCGAGGCCACCTTCTCCGAGTACATTGACGCGCTCAACCGCGTCGACTTCTCTGACCCAGCTACCTTCGAGGGCGTCTTCAGTCATCTATCCGGGCAGGCGGCTGAATCCACGAGGCGCGCATTCAGTCAATTTCATGCCCAAGGAGTCCTCACCTCAGGCGCGACGCGGTTTCTATGGGTGAGCGGAGTGTCCGCCGACGCCGACTCGGGCGGGGTCCAAGCTCGGGTTTGTATAGACGTAAGTGAAGTGGATGTCGTCGACTCTGACGGCGCTTCGATCGTCGCTCCAGATAGACCAGCCCTGCAACCCACAGTGGTGACGTTTGCCGCTACCGCCAACGCCGCATCGACGATCTCCGACCTTCAGAACTCGGAGGAGTTTACGTGCGCCTCTTAACCGCGATCGTCGCGATCACACTTTCAACGCTCGGCCTCATTGCTCCATCAAGCAGTGGCTGCAACGCGGCGGTGTCCTTCGTCACTGGGTGCTCCAACACCGGAAACCGCCTGACGATCGCCGCGACCGAGAAGCGCTCAACGCCAAACGCTCCAAGTCACGAGCCTTCCAAATCTCCCTCGAACCCAGAGACGGAAAGCAAGCCGTGCCGGACAGACGACACGCCACTGAGCAGGTCGTGCGGGATGTACGCAGTGCGGGTGACCGAGGAATCCGGGCGGCCACTCACGATCGAGGATGTCGCACAGTTCGCACCCGACCCGGTGACGACCGCCGCCGAGCCGGGGAACGCGGGCGTCGCAGGTATGCCGACGAACTTCGTGGCCACGGTCGCCGCAGACACGGTGACCGGCACCCTGCTCGATCGGCCGGTGACCGTACGCTTCACACCGGTCCGCGTCGTCTTCGACCACGGGGACGGCACGACGGCCACGACGCCCGACGGCGGCCGCACCTGGTCGGAGCTCGGGCAGGCGCCGTTCACGCCCACACCGACCAGCCACACCTTCGCGCATCGGGGCACGTACTCCACGAGCACCCTGGTCGTCTACACCGCGGAGGTCGACATCGGCGGGGGCTGGTTCCCCGTGTCCGGTGAGCTGTCAGTCGACGGACCGTCCCGGAGCGTCCGCATCTACGAGGCCACCACCGCGCTCGTGGCACGGACGTGCGAAGAACGACCCGCGGCGCCGGGCTGCTGAGCACCTGATCTGGCACGCTCTACCCTGAACCCATGACCCGCGCCGAACGCCTCATGCTGCTCGACACCGCCAGCCTCTACTTCCGTGCGTTCTACGGCGTGCCCGACAAGGTGACGGCCCCCGATGGCTCCCCCATCAACGCCGCACGCGGATTGCTGGACATGATCGCCAAGCTGGTCACCGCTTATCAGCCGACCCACGTCGTGGCCTGCTGGGATGACGACTGGCGTCCGCAGTGGCGCGTGGATCTCATCCCCAGCTACAAGACCCACCGGGTGGTGGAGGTCGTGGCGGACGCCCCGGACGTCGAAGAGGTCCCCGACCCGCTGGAGGCGCAGATCCCCCTGATCAGGGAGACGCTCGGGGCCATCGGCATCCCGATCGTCGGCGTCGCCGAGCACGAGGCGGACGACGTGATCGGCACGCTCGCGACGAACGCGACGATGCCCGTCGACATCGTCACCGGCGACCGCGACCTGTTCCAGCTCGTCGACGACGAGCGCGACGTGCGTGTGATCTACACGGCCCGCGGCATGAGCAACCTCGAAGTCGTCACGGACGCGACGGTCGTCGCGAAGTACGGTGTCCTGCCGACGCAGTACGCGGACTTCGCGACGATGCGCGGGGACGCGTCGGATGGTCTCCCCGGCGTCGCCGGCATCGGCGAGAAGACGGCGGCCACCCTGCTGCAGAAGCACGGCGACCTGCTCGGCATCCGGGAGGCCGCGGAAGCCGGCGAGGGCATGAGCGCCGGCATCCGCGCGAAGATCCTCGACGCGCAGGCCTACCTCGACGTCGCTCCGACCGTCGTCGCCGTCGCCACGTCGCTCTCGATCGCTGCCCCGGAAGTCGCCCTGCACGCCCTCACGTCGGAGGAAGCCGAACATGCAACGGCCCTCGCTGAGCGCTGGAATCTCGGCAGCTCGATGACACGAGCCGTCACCGCGGTCACCACGGCCGCGAACGAGATCAGGGACGCCTGACCAGCATTGACGTCACTCCGCCCAGGCGAGGAGGCGCGAAAGCCCCCACGTGGTGACGATGCGTGACGCCGGAACGCCGGCGCGCTCCGCCCGTTCGGCACCGTGGTCCAGCAGGGAGAGCTGGCCGGGGGCGTGCGCGTCGGAGTCGATGGAGAAGAGGCATCCCGCCTCCAGCGCGGTCGCGATGAGATCGTCCGGCGGGTCCTGACGCTCGGGACGGGAGTTGATCTCCACGGCGACCCCGCTCTCCGCGCAGGCCGCGAACACCGCGGCGGCATCGAACGCCGACGGCGGTCGCGTGCCCCGGTCGCCCTGGACCAGGCGGCCAGTGCAGTGTCCGAGGACGTTCACCCGAGGATGCGAGACGGCCGCGATCATCCGCGCGGTCATCGCCCGTCCGTCCATGCGGAGCTTGGAGTGCACCGAGGCGACGACGATGTCCAGGTCCGCGAGGAGCGCATCCTCCTGATCGAGCGCTCCGTCTTCCAGGATGTCCACCTCGATACCGGCGAGGAGCGTGAACCCGTCCCCGGACTGCGCCCGAACCTGCGGGATCTGCTCTCGGAGTCGCTCCGCCGACAGGCCCCGCGCCACGCGAAGGCGCGGTGAGTGATCCGTGATGGCCTGGTACTCGTGGCCCTGCGCGCGGGCGGCAGCAGCCATCACCTCGATGGAGGTCGTCCCGTCCGACCACTCGGTGTGGGCGTGCAGGTCACCGCGGAGCTTCCCGCGGAGCACCGACACCTTCTCGGGTTCGACGTCGCCACGGAGCTCGATCAGATACTCCGGCACCTCTCCGGCCTGAGCCTGCCGGATGACGGCGAACGTCGACTCGCCGATGCCCTTGGCGGCCCGGAGACGCGTCGGGTCGCCCTGCACGTCGGACGGAAGATCCTGGAACGTGGCCGCCGCCTGGCGGAACGCCTTGGCCCGGTATCGCGACGCCCGCTCGCGCTCCAGCAGCGAAGCGATTTCGAGCAGCGCGTCGACCGGGTCCATGGTCACTCCTTCGGGGCAGCCAGCTCGCGGCTCACGCCGATCCATTGGTCGAGCTTCGCCAGCGCACTCCCGTCATCCACCGCAGCGGACGCCCGGGTGAACCCGTCGCGGAGGCGCTCGAGGATGGGCCGCTGCACCTGGGTCGCGTCCTGGGACAGCTCGAAGGCGACGATACCGGCGGCGGCGTTGAGGAGAACGATGTCCCGCACCGGTCCCTGCTCTCCCGCGAGGGTCCGACGGAGGATCTCGGCGTTGTGGGCGGGCGAGCCGCCGATCAGATCGGAGAGGTCGGCGAGGGGGATCCCCAGGTCGCGCGGGTCGAGGTCGTGCTCGTGGATGTCCCCGCGGGTGACCTCCCAGATGCGGCTGTGGCCGGTGGTCGTGAGCTCGTCCAGTCCGTCATCGCCACGGAACACCAGCGCGGTGGCACCTCGTGTGCGGAAGACGCCGGTGATGAGCGGCACGCGCTCCATCTGCGCCACGCCGACCGCGTTCGCCTCGGCGCGCGCCGGATTGCAGAGCGGTCCGAGCATGTTGAACACCGTGGGCACGCCGAGCTGCGAACGGACCGCGCCGGCGTGCTTGAAACCGGGGTGGAAGGCCCCCGCCCAGGCGAAGGTGATACCCGTCCGGTCGAGGATCGAGGCGACGGCCGCGGGGTCGAGCGAGAGTTCCAGGCCGAGGGCACCGAGGACATCGGAGGAGCCGGACGCGGAGCTCGCGGCCCGGTTCCCGTGCTTGACGACCGGGATCCCGGTGGCACCGATGATGACGGCCGCCGTCGTCGAGACGTTCACCGTCCCCACCCGGTCCCCGCCCGTGCCGACGATGTCCAGCACGTCCGGAGAGACCGGAAGCGGCACCGCGGCTTCGAGGATGGCATCCCGGAAACCGACGATCTCGTCGATCGTCTCGCCCTTCGCGCGCAGAGCGACGAGGAACCCGGCGAGCTGCGCTTCGGAGACCTCGCCCTTCATGATCTGCCGCATGGCCCAGGTGGACTCCCAGACGCTGAGGTCGCGACGCTCCAGGAGAGAGGTGAGCACGTCGGACCAGGTCAGGGAATCAGCCATGTGTGCGATCCTATCGGCGCAGAAAAAACGTGCAGTGCGATCCGGGCGGGCGCCCAGCCGACGGAGGGACGGCGTTTCCCGCGTATTCACCGGGTATTCGCAGTGTTTTCTTAGGGTCCCCTAAGTCCCCGAAGGGCGAATCGAGGGTCTGGGGTGCAAGAATCACGCTCGCGGATCGGCCATAATGGAGGGGTGACGACCTCAGCGACGTATGCCCCGGCGGCGAGAACCATCAAGCGGCCCAACCCGGTAGCTGTCGGCACCATTGTGTGGCTCGGCAGCGAGGTGATGTTCTTCGCGGGACTCTTCGCGATCTACTTCACGCTCCGCAGCACCTCACCCGAGCTGTGGGCCGACCGTACCGAGCTCCTGAACGTTCCGTTCGCGGCAGTGAACACGGCGATCCTCGTGCTCTCCTCGTTCACGTGCCAGATGGGCGTGTTCGCGGCGGAGGACCTGCAGCCGTACAAGATCGGCAAGGGACAGAAGAACGGTGCCGGCCGCCGTCGTCTGTTCGGCTGGGGCATGGTCGAGTGGTTCTTCCTCACCTTCGCCCTCGGCGCGATCTTCGTCTCGGGTCAGGTCTGGGAGTACGCCCAGCTGGTCGCCGAGGGAATGCCGATCCAGGCTGATGCCTACGCCTCGGCCTTCTACATCACCACCGGCTTCCACGCCCTCCACGTCACCGGCGGACTCGTCGCGTTCCTCCTGGTGATCGGCCGCGCGTACGCCGTCAAGAACTTCCGGCACAAGGAGGCGACCTCCTCGATCGTGGTGTCCTACTACTGGCACTTCGTCGACGTCGTCTGGATCGTGCTGTTCTTCGTTATCTACTTCCTGAAATAAGAGCGGAGCTGATCCCCGAGATGGCACGAGAGAAGAAGCGCCGTTCGAGCGGTCGTCGCAGCCCACTGGCGGCGGCCGCGCTCATCGGAGCAGGCCTCATGATCACCGGTGCGGTGTACGCGGGCGCGACGGCGGCATTCGCCGCCAACGACGCCCCGACGGCATCGACGCAGCTGACGGTCGAGGACGGCGAGAAGCTGTTCACGGCCAACTGCGCCACCTGCCACGGCCTCGACCTGGAGGGCACCCCCAACGGCCCGAGCCTCTACGGCGTCGGCGAGCTGGCGGTGGAGTTCCAGGTGTCGACCGGCCGTATGCCGCTGCAGATGCAGGGACCGCAGGCTCCGCAGAAGGAGCCGCAGTTCACCGAGGAGCAGATCCTCGCGATGGCGGCCTACGTGCAGTCCGAGGCCCCCGGCCCGACGTACCCCGCCGACGAGATCCTCGACGGCGAAGGCGACGTGGCACACGGCGCCGAGCTCTTCCGCGTCAACTGCGCGATGTGCCACAACGTGGCCGCCGCCGGTGGCGCTCTCACCGAGGGCAAGTACGCTCCGGCCATCACCGAGACCAGCGCGCTGCACATCTACGCGGCCATGGTCACCGGCCCGCAGAACATGCCGGTCTTCGGCGACATGAACCTGTCCGACGAGGACAAGCGCGACATCATCTCGGCTCTGCTCTTCCAGCAGCAGTCCGTCCAGATCGGCGGCTTCTCCCTCGGCTCGCTCGGACCGGTCTCCGAGGGCCTGTTCGTGTGGATCTTCGGTATCGGCGCTCTGGTCGCCATCACCGTGTGGATCACGGCGAAGTCCAACTGACGCTTATTCATCGAAGAGGAACGTACGAGGAGCACCATGGCACACGACGACGACTCGCAGGCTCTTGACAGGGCCTACCAGCCCTCTCCGGGGCTGGGTGTCGCAGTCAGCGATCCCGTGCAGAACCCCGGTCTTCCGCCGCACCGCGAGCGGATGACCGACAAGGACCCGCGGGCTGAGAAGGCCGCCGTCCGCACCGTCTACACGCTGTTCTACCTGTCGCTCGCCGGCAGCATCTGGGCGGTCGCCGCCTACATGCTGTTCCCGATCGAGAGCGGCGCTCTCATCGACATCCGTCAGAACAACCTCTTCATCGGTCTCGGCATCGCGCTCGCGCTGCTGGCCCTGGGCATCGGCGCGATCCACTGGTCGAAGGCCCTCATGTCCGACAAGGAGCACGTCGAGCTCCGCCACCCCACCCGGGGCAAGGACTCGACGCGTGAGGCGGCCATCAAGGCCTTCGCCGACGCCAACGAGGAGTCCGGCTTCGGCCGTCGCACGATGATCCGCAACTCGCTGTTCGCAGCGATCGTCGCGTCGATCATCCCCGGTGTGACGTTGTTCCGCGGACTTGCTCCGCACTCAACGCCGGACGACCCCACTGCGGGCGACCCGGTCGCGCTGCTGAAGCACACGATGTGGGATGAGGGCATGCGCCTCGTCCGCGACCCCGACGGCACCCCGATCCGTGCCGCCGACGTCACGCTCGGCTCCGCCTTCCACGTGATCCCGGAGGACCTCGCGGAGCTCGGTCACGATGAGGGCTACCTCGAGGAGAAGGCCAAGGCCATCGTGCTGATGATGCGCCTCCGCCCGGAGCAGCTCATCGAGGCCGAGGACCGCAAGGACTGGTCCTATGACGGCATCGTCGCGTACTCCAAGGTCTGCACCCACGTCGGCTGCCCCGTCGCGCTGTACGAGCAGCAGACCCACCACCTGCTGTGCCCGTGCCACCAGTCGCAGTTCGACGTCACGGACCACGCGAAGGTCATCTTCGGCCCGGCTGCCCGGCCGCTGCCGCAGCTGCCCATCACCGTGGACGACGAGGGCTACCTCATCGCACGCAGCGACTTCACCGAACCCGTCGGCCCGAGCTTCTGGGAGCGCCATTGAGCACCGCAACGCTGTCCAAGGACGAGAAGGACACCAAGGCGCCTCTCGGCGGCCGCTTCGTCGGCGCCGCGTCGAACTACATCGATGAGCGCACGAGCCTCTCGGGCTTCGTCAAGGAGCTCGGCCGCAAGATCTTCCCCGACCACTGGTCGTTCATGCTCGGTGAGATCGCGCTCTGGAGCTTCGTCGTCGTGTTCCTCTCCGGAACCTTCCTGACGTTCTTCTTCCAGGCGTCGATGGTGGAGACCCACTACACCGGCGCCTACGCCCCCATGCGCGGCATCGCGATGTCGTCGGCTCTCGAGTCGACCCTGCACATCTCGTTCGACCTCCGCGGTGGCCTGCTGGTCCGCCAGATCCACCACTGGGCCGCGCTCGTCTTCATCGCCGGCATCGGCGTGCACATGCTGCGCGTGTTCTTCACGGGCGCGTTCCGCAAGCCGCGCGAGCTGAACTGGGTGATCGGCTTCGTGCTGTTCATCCTCGCGATGGCCGAGGGCTTCACCGGTTACTCGCTCCCCGACGACCTGCTCTCCGGCAACGGCCTGCGCATCATCGACGGCATGATCAAGGGTCTGCCGCTGATCGGCACCTGGACCTCGTTCCTCCTCTTCGGCGGCGAGTTCCCGGGCACCGACATCGTGGGTCGCCTGTACACGCTGCACATCCTGCTGCTCCCGATGCTGGTCATCGCCTTCATCGCCGTGCACCTGATGCTCATGATCATCAACAAGCACACGCAGTTCGCCGGCCCCGGCCGCACGAACGACAACGTCGTGGGTTACCCGATGATGCCGGTCTACATGTCCAAGATGGGTGGCTACCTGTTCATCGTCTTCGGCACCATCGTGCTGATCGCGACGTTCTTCCAGATCAACCCGATCTGGAACTACGGCCCCTACGACCCCTCCCCTGTCTCGGCCGGTACGCAGCCGGACTGGTACATCGGGTTCGCGGACGGCGCGCTGCGCCTGGCACCGTCGAACTGGGACATCGTGTTCCTCGACCACACCTGGTCGTTCGGAATCCTGGCTCCGGTCGCCGTGCTCGGTCTGTTCATTGTCATCGTCGCGATCTACCCGTTCATCGAGGCGTGGGTCACCGGCGACAAGCGCGAGCACCACATCGCCCAGCGTCCGCGCAATGCGGCCACCCGTACCGCGATCGGCGTCGCCGGCGTCATCTTCTACGCGGTCCTGTGGGCGGCGGCCTCGTCCGACCTCATCGCCACGCACTTCATGCTCACCATGGAAGGCGTCATCCACACGCTGCAGGCTCTGCTGTTCCTGGGACCGATCATCGGCTACTTCGTCACGAAGCGCATCTGCATCGCTCTCCAGAAGAAGGACCGTGAGATCGTCCTGCATGGCTTCGAGTCCGGACGCATCGTCCGCCTCCCCGGCGGCGAGTTCATCGAGGTGCACCAGCCGGTCGACGTCTACGACCGTTGGAAGCTCATCGACGTCGACGGCTACGAGCCGCTGGTCGTCCGCCCGAACGCCAAGGGCCGCATCCCGTGGACGGAGAACCTCCGCTCTGCGATGTCGCGCTGGTTCTTCGAGGACCGCCTCGCCCCGCTCACGCAGGCCGAGATCGACGCCGCCGACGCGCACCAGCACCACGTCACTGCGGGGAACGAGGAGGCGGAGGCCGCCGAGATCCAGGGCGCTCACGAGCGCGCCGGGTTCCCGGACGCGCCGCTCACCGTCGACGAGACGCACGTCGACGAGACGCCGAACACGCCTAGCACGGTGATCTCGACCGAGCCGGTCAAGAAGCCTCGGAAGAAGAAGTCGGAGGACGACGCGTAGTCGTCGCTCCCCCTCGCGAAGGCCCCGTCCGCTTGGACGGGGCCTTCATCGTCCTCCCCTGATGAGAGGATCGTCTCATGTCTTCGGTCGTCCGCCTGCTCCGTGCTCCCCTCCTCGCCGACGCCCCATACGCGTACGCCGCCACCACCCCCGCTGACGCCGTTCTTGGCTACGACGGCCAGCTCGTCGAGATCGAGGCGGTCGCCGCGCTGCCCCCGGAGCGTGCATGACCACCCTCATCCGACACGCGACGCATCAGGACCATGCCGTCCTGGAGGAGATCGAGCGCGCTGCTGACAGCCTTCTGACCGATCGCTTCGGTGCCGAGGACTGGCCCCCGCCGTCGACAGCCGGTGACCGCCAGCGCGCCGAGGGATTCGTCCTGGTGGCCACCTGCTCCCCTGCGGCGGAGGCTGCCGGCGGGCTCGAGGTACCGGTCGGGTTCGTGCAGGTGCTGGAGGGACCCGGGTACGCCCATATGGAGCAGCTCTCCGTCCACCCCGCCTCCGGTCGCCGCGGGATCGGTCGTGCCCTCGTCATGGCGGCCCAGGACGAGTCCCGCCGTCGCGGCCGCTCGCAGCTCACGTTGCGCACCTACGCGGACGTACCCTGGAATGCCCCGTTCTACTCCCGCTGCGGCTTCACGGAGTCCACGCCGGACACCGACTTCCTCCGCGAGCTCGTCGCCGTCGAAGAGCGTCTCGGCCTGAACCGGTACGGACGGCGGATCCAGATGACTGCGGCGCTCTGACCGGCTACGACGGCAGGATTCGCGCGACGCACGACGGTATCCCTCGGTCGTCGACGCCGGCGCATCCCTAGTCTGGGCTCATGATCGATCCCCTCGACTACTTCGCCGCCCGACTCGCGTTCGAGACCGACCCCAGCGACGTGCACGCCGACCGTGCCGCCGGCCGCGCACTGGTCGTGGTCGACGTCCGCTCGACCGAGGCATTCGCCCAGGGGCGCGTGTCCGGCGCGCTCCACATGCCTCACAGCGAAATCGCCCGCCGTGCCCCGGAGGAGATCCCCGCGGACGCCGAGGTCGTCGTCTACTGCTGGAGCCCCGGATGCAACGGCGGTGTCCGCGGCGCGCTCGAGTTCGCTCGTCTCGGCTATCGCGTGCGCGAGATGATCGGCGGCTTCGAGTACTGGGCCCGCGAGGGATATCCCGTCGAAGACGCCGAGGGTGTGCACCACCGTCCCGTCGACCCGCTGACCGGAATCCCCCGCATCCGCACCCACGTGTGACCGGATCCCAGGAACGACGAAGGCCCCCGGAGTGATCCGGGGGCCTTCGTGGTGTGAGGAGACTCAGCGGGCGAAGTTCCCGCGGTAGTACTCGTAGACCCAGCCGACGATGGCGACCACGAAGATCGCGAGGCCGATCGGGAGCAGGAAGTGACCGACCGCAAGACCCACGACGAAGACACCCGCCGAAGCCGCGAGCACCAGCGGCCACCAGGACCACGGGCTGAACTCGCCGAGCTCGGGGTCACCGTCGTCGATGTCCGACGTGAGGATGTCCTCGGGCAGCTCGCCGTTCTGCGCCTTGTGCGTCCGGTCGAGGTAGAAAGCGACCATCGCGCCCATGAAGGCCGAGAAGAACAGGGCGACCGTGCCGACCCACTCGATCTGGTTCACCAGCGGAAGGCCCGGGTGAGCCAGGATGTTCCAGCCCGTGTAGACGACGCCGACGAGGGCGAAGAACGCGGTGAGGACCCACCAGATGATGACGTTGTCGCGCATGGCTCAGTGGCCCTCTCGCTCGCCGGGTGCGGTGGTCGCGAACTCCGCGGCCTCCGGGTGGTTCAGGTCGAACGCCGGACGCTCGCTGCGGATGCGCGGGATCGACGTGAAGTTGTGCCGCGGCGGCGGGCACGAGGTCGCCCACTCCAGCGAGGCACCGTAACCCCAGGGGTCGTTCACCGTCACCTTCGGAGCCTTGCGGGCGGTGATCCAGACGTTCAGGAAGAACGGCAGCATCGAGGCACCGAGAATGATCGCACCGATCGTGGAGACCTGGTTCTGCCAGGTCCAGCCGTCCGCCGCGGAGTAGTCCGCGTAGCGACGCACCATGCCGTCGACACCGAGCCAGTGCTGGATGAGGAAGGTCATGTGGAAGCCGACGAACAGCATCCAGAAGTGCACGTAGCCGAGACGCTCGTTCAGCATGCGACCCGTCCACTTCGGCCACCAGAAGTAGAAGCCGGCGAACATCGCGAACACGACCGTGCCGAACACCACGTAGTGGAAGTGCGCCACGACGAAGTACGAGTCGCTGAGGTGGAAGTCCAGCGGCGGGGCCGCGAGGATCACGCCGGTGAGACCACCGAAGACGAACGACACGAGGAAGCCGAGCGAGAACACCATCGGCGTCTCGAACGTCACCGAACCTCTCCAGAGCGTTCCGATCCAGTTGAAGATCTTCACACCCGTCGGCACCGCGATGAGCATCGTCATCAGGGCGAAGAAGGGCAGCAGCACGGAGCCGGTGACGTACATGTGGTGCGCCCACACGGCCACGGACAGGGCCGCGATCGCGATGGTCGCGTAGACCAGGGTCTTGTACCCGAAGATCGGCTTGCGGCTGAACACCGGGAAGATCTCCGAGACGATGCCGAAGAACGGCAGCGCGATGATGTAGACCTCGGGGTGGCCGAAGAACCAGAACAGGTGCTGCCAGAGCAGGACACCGCCGTTGGCCGGGTCGTAGATGTGCGCACCGAGCACGCGGTCGGCGGCGGCAGCGAAGATCGCCGCGGCCAGGACCGGGAAGGCCATCAGGATCAGCAGGCTGGTGATCAGCGTGTTCCAGCTGAAGATCGGCATCCGCCACATCGTCATGCCGGGAGCACGCATCGTGATGATCGTCGTGATGAAGTTCACCGCACCGAGGATGGTACCGAAGCCCGAGATGCCGAGACCGAGCATCCAGAGGTTTCCACCCGCTCCTGGCGAGAACGACGCGTTGGCCAAGGGCTGATACGCGAACCAGCCGAAAGAGGCCGCACCCTGCGGGGTGAGGAAGCCGGCGACCGCGATGGTCGAGCCGAACAGGAACAGCCAGAAGGCGAAGGCATTCAGACGCGGGAAGGCGACATCCGGAGCACCGATCTGCAGCGGAAGGATCGCATTCGCGAAGCCTGCGAACAGCGGCGTCGCGAACATCAGCAGCATGATCGTGCCGTGCATCGTGAACAGCTGGTTGTACTGCTCCTTCGTCGGGACGATCTGCATGCCCGGCGCGAACAGCTCGGCACGGATGACGAGCGCCATCACACCGCCGAGGAGGAAGAACATCACCGAGGCGATGAGGTACATGTACCCGATCGTCTTGTGGTCCGTGGAGGTGATCCACTTGACGACGATGTTGCCCTTCTGCTCGACGCGCGACGAGCTCATCAGAGCGGCCTGGCGCGCGGGCAGGGTGGTGGGACGGGAGCGGGGTGCCTCGTCGGTGCGAGGAGCTTCAGTGGTCGACATGACTTACTCCTCTCCTTCCTCGGTGTCGGTCTTCCCGGAGGTGCCGGGGAGGTTCGAGAGACGGTCGTACGCGTCGGTGATGTCTCCCGTGTTGCCCTCTTCCTCGAGGGACTGGAGGTAAGCGTCGTACTCGTCCTGCGAGACGACCTTCACGTTGAAGAGCATCATCGAGTGGTACTCGCCGCAGAGCTCGGCGCACTTGCCGGCGTACTCGCCCTCACGAGTGGGGATGAAGGACCAGGAGTTGTCCTTCCCGATGAACATGTCCTTCTTGTAGAGGAAGTCGATGATCCAGAAGGAATGGATCACGTCGCGGGACTGCAGGTTGATCGTGACCTTCTGGTCGACGGGGAGCACCAGCGTCGGCAGCTCGGCCTGGTCGATGTTGCCCTCGGCGTCCGGCTGGGCCTGGATGCCCATCGTCCAGACGGTGTCCTCTTCGGTGTCACCGTCGTACTGGAAGTCCCACGCCCACTGCTTGGCGATCGCGGTGATCTCGACGTCGGGGTCGTCCCACTTCGCCTCGATCTCGGTCTGATCGCGAGCCGTGAAGAAGAACATGCCCAGCACGAGGATGAGCGGCACGATCGTGTAGAAGATCTCGATCGGCATGTTGTAGCGCATCTGCACCGGCAGGCCGGTCTGGCCCTTGCGCCGGCGGTACGCGATCGCAGCCCAGGCCATGAGGCTCCAGGTGACGACGCCGACCGCGAGGAGAACGATCCAGGAGTTCACCCAGAGGGACGAGACGCGCTCCGTCTGGTTGGTTGCTGCCGGACCACCATCCACGAAGCCCGGAAGAAAGCCGTTCAGCTCGGTGGGAGTACATCCCGCCAGAGCCACAGCTGCCACAACTCCCACAGGGAGTGCGGCCCAACGAAGGCGGCGTTTCGAGGGCACGATGCACCTTTCAGATCGCGGACAAGGCATGTTCAAGTCTAGAGCAACCTCACACCTGATTCATGCCAACCATGCAGGTTGAGAAGCGGAACGGCCGCCGTCACGCAAGGTGACGACGGCCGTTCGGGGGAGAACGTGTCAGTGGAAGCTGTCGCCGCAGGCGCAGCTGCCCGCCGCGTTCGGGTTGTCGATCGTGAAGCCCTGCTCGGAGATGGTGTCCTTGAAGTCGATCGAGGCACCGTCGAGGTAGGGAACGCTCATGTTGTCGACGATGACCTCGACACCATCGAAGTCGACCGTCTCGTCACCCTCGAGGAAGCGCTCGTCGAAGTAGAGCTGGTAGATCAGGCCCGAGCAGCCGCCGGGCTGCACGGCGACGCGCAGACGCAGGTCGTCGCGTCCCTCCTGCTCCAGGAGGTTCTTCACCTTCGTGGCGGCGGCGTCCGTCAGCTTGACGCCGTGTGCGCTCGTGGTCTCTGCGGACAGGGTGGTGTCGCTCATGTCGCTCCTCGTGACGGGCCGGGTACGGGCTCTCCTACGATTCTACCGCCGGTGGGGACGGAAGGCTCAGATCTCCCGCGCGTTCATACGGGCGAGCAGCAGTGCCTCGGTCGCCACGGCGTGCCGGAAGGTGTCCAGATGCAGCGACTCGTTGGGGCTGTGCGCGCGGGAGTGCGGATCCTCCACGCCGGTGACGAGGATCTGGGCCTCCGGGAACTCCCGCACGAGATCCGCGATGAACGGGATGGACCCGCCCACACCGAGATCCACCGGGGGCACCCCGTACCCGTCACGCATGGCGTCCCGGGTCAGCGCGACGGCCCACCCGCTCGTGTCCACGAGGAAGGGGTTGCCGAGGTCCACATCGGAGAAGGTCAGCTCGGCACCGAAGGGCGCGTGTGCACGGAGGTGACGCTCCAGAGCCTCGTAGGCGTCCTGGCCGGACTGCCCGGGGGCGACACGGGCGCTGATCACCACGGTCACCTCCGGGAGCAGGGTATTCGAGGCCGCGGCGACGCTCGTCGCATCGATGCCGATGACCGTGACGGAGGGCTTGTTCCAGATGCGGCTGAGGATCGTGCCGTCGCCGATGGGCGTCGTCCCCGGGAGGAGCCCGGCCTCGTCGCGCAGCGTCTCCTCGGTGTACTCGGGCGTCTCGGCATTCCGAGCGGTCATCCCCTCGACCGCGACGGAGCCGTCCTCGTTCCACAGCGTGGCGAGGAGTCGCACGGTCGCCATCATCGCGTCGGGCACGGCGCCGCCGAACATCCCGGAGTGGGACGCGTGGTCGAGCGTGCGCACCTTCAGGGTGAAGCGCGCGTTGCCGCGGAGGGACACAGTCAGGCCCGGCGTGACGGAATCCCAGTTGCCGGAATCCGCGACGACGATCGCATCGGCGCGGAGGGCGTCCTTGTTGTCGGAGAGGAACTGCGCGAACGACCGCGAGCCGTACTCCTCCTCCCCCTCGACGAACATCGCGATCCCGAGGTCGAGGTCGTCGCCAAGCACGTCCGCGACCGCTCGGATCGCGCCGATGTGCGCCATGATGCCCGCCTTGTCGTCCGCCGCGCCGCGGCCGTAGAGACGGCCGTCACGCACGGTCGGCTCGAAAGGCGGCGTCTCCCACAGGGCGTCGTCCCCCGGAGGCTGCACGTCGTGGTGGGCGTAGAGGAGGATCGTCGGCTTGCCGTTCCGCGCCGCGCGGGTCGCCAGGACGGCAGGCTGGCCCTGCTCCTCGGTGCCGGGGATGTCGGCGCGGAGCACGGTCACCTCGTCGAACACCCCGGTGCCGCGCGCGAGCGCGGCGACGGCGTCGGCGCTGCGCTCGAGCTGGGTCTGGTCGAAGGCCGGCCAGGCCATGCCGGGGATGCGCACGAGGTTCCCGAGGTCCGACAGCGCGGAGGGGATGCCGGTGGCGACGGCTTCGAGGACGGCGGCGTCGGACTCGCTGGGAAGTGCAGGTGAGGTCATGCGAGTAATCTTAAGGCGACCCACCCCAGCGAACCGAGGAACCTCGTGGCCACTACCCCCGCCTCCCCTTCGACGAACGACGACGCCCCCCAGACGCCTGCCGTCGGCAAGGGACGCGCGACGCCGACCCGCGCCGAGCAGGAGGCTGCGCGTCGCCGCCCCCTCGTGGCGAACACCAAGGAGGCGAAGGCCGCGGCTCGCGCCGAGCTCAACGAGCGTCGCGCGAAGGCGCAGGCCGGCATGGCCGCCGGTGAGGAGAAGTACCTCCCCGCGCGTGACAAGGGCCCGCAGCGCCGGTGGGTGCGCGACTACGTCGACGCCGGCTGGCACCCCGCCGAGTTCGTGATGGGTGTCATGGTGCTCGTCATCCTGGCCTCGCTGCTGCCGACGAACATGATGATCTCGTTCTACGCGTACCTGTTCATGATGGCGTACCTCGTGATCGCCATCGGCGGCATGATCCTCCTCGGCATGCGGGTCAAGCGCAAGGCGGCCGCGAAGTTCGGCAAGGACCGCGTCGAGAAGGGTCTCGGCTGGTATGCGGGCATGCGGGCCCTGCAGATGCGCTTCATGCGCCTGCCCAAGCCGCAGGTCAAGCGCGGGCAGTACCCGGACTGACCAGTCCGCGGTTGATCTCGCGGCCCCAGAACGGGCCGCGGTAGAGGAACGCCGTGTAGCCCTGGACCAGCGTGGCCCCGGCATCCAGACGCTCCTGCACATCGGCGGCCGTCTCGACGCCGCCCACGGCGATCACGCAGAAGTCGTCCGGCACCGCCGCACGGACGACCCGGAGCACCTCCAGCGACCGCTGCTTGAGTGGCGCGCCGGACAGACCGCCCGCGCCCGCCGCCTCGACGACGGCCGCATCGGTCCGCAGGCCGTCACGGCTGATCGTCGTGTTGTGGGCGATGATGCCCGCGAGCCCCTCCTCGACGGCGAGCCGCGCGATCGCGGTGATCTCGTCGTCGGGCAGGTCGGGCGCGATCTTCACGAGCAATGGGGTGGACCCGGCTGCCTGACGGACGGCCCGCAGCAGCGGCGCCAGGGTCTCCACCGCCTGCAGACCCCGCAGCCCCGGAGTGTTCGGCGACGAGACGTTGACCGCGAGGTAGTCGGCCAGCGGAGCCAGGCGGGTGGCGGAGGCGACGTAGTCGGCGACGGCGTCCTCGACGTCCACCACGCGGCTCTTACCGATGTTCACGCCGATCACCGTGTCGGGGGCACCGCGGCGAAGGCGGGCGAGACGACGGGCTGCGGCATCCGCGCCCCGGTTGTTGAAGCCCATGCGGTTGATGACTGCCCGGTCCTCGACCAGCCGGAACAGGCGCGGCTTCGGGTTGCCCTTCTGCGGGACTGCCGTGATCGTGCCGACCTCGACGTGGCCGAAGCCGAGCGCCGCGAGTCCGCGAACCCCGACGGCGTTCTTGTCGAACCCGGCCGCGATGCCGAACGGCGACGGGAACGTCAACCCCAGGGCCTCGACGCGAAGCGAAGGGTCAGGGCGGGTCATCGCGCGGGTGGCCCACGAGAACGGCGGCACACCGAGGACGCGGATCACCGCCATGCCGGCGTGGTGGGCGAACTCGGGGTCGAAGCGCGACAGGACGGCGCGGAAGAGCAGCGGATACATCCCTGCCAGATTACCGGTCCGCCGCCTCCGCCTTCGCGTGGTCGGCCCGGAGGTCGCTGATCGCGGACTCGAAGTCCTCGAGCGAGTCGAACGCCTGGTAGACGCTCGCGAAGCGGAGGAAGGCGACCTCGTCGAGCTCACGGAGCGGCCCCAGGATGGCGAGGCCGATCTCGTTCGTGTCGAGCTGGGAGACGCCGGTCTGCCGGACGGCCTCCTCCACCCGCTGCGCCAGGATCGCGAGGTCCGCCTCCGTCACGGGGCGCCCCTGGCAGGCCTTGCGCACACCGGAGATGACCTTCTCCCTGCTGAAGGGCTCCATGACGCCCGAGCGCTTGATGACGTTGAGGCTCGCCGTCTCCGTCGTGGAGAACCGTCCCCCGCATTCCGGACACTGACGGCGCCGACGGATCGAGAGTCCGTCGTCGCTGGTGCGGGAATCGATGACCCGGGAGTCGGGGTGACGGCAGAAGGGGCAGTGCATCTGACAGATCCTACGCGGTGAAGCGGGCCTCGATCGCCTCGCCGTGGGCCGGGAGCACCTCGGTTTCGGCCAGCGCGACCACGCCCTCCCGAACAACGGCCAGGGCCGAGCGGTCGTAGGAGACGACCTGCTGTGGGCGGAGGAACGTGTAGGCGCCCAGGCCCGGTGCATAGCGAGCCTGACCACCGGTGGGCAGCACGTGGTTGCTTCCGGCCATGTAGTCACCGAGGCTGACGGGGGTCTGATCGCCGACGAACACGGCACCGGCGCTCGTGAAGGCGGCTGCCGCCTCCTCCGCATCCGCGAGGTGCAGCTCCAGGTGCTCGGGGGCGTAGGCGTTGCTGAACGCGGCCGCCGTCGCTCGATCGTCCACCAGCACGATCGCCGACTGCGGACCGGACAGCGCAGCCCTGACGCGTTCGCTGTGCCGGGTGCGCGCGGCCTGCTGCTCGACCTCCGCGCGGACCTGCTCCGCGATCTCCAGGGCATCTGTGACGAGGACGGCCGAGGCCTGCTCGTCGTGCTCGGCCTGGCTGACGAGGTCGGCGGCGATGAGACGAGGGTCGGCCTCGGCGTCGGCGACGACGAGGATCTCGGTCGCGCCGGCCTCGGAGTCCGTACCGACCACCCCGGCGACGGCCCGCTTCGCCGACGCGACGTAGTTGTTTCCCGGCCCCGACACGACGTCGACGGGATCGAGCCCCAGGCTGGCGACGCCGTGGGCGAGCGCACCGATGGCTCCGGCTCCGCCCATCGCGTAGACCTCGGAGACCCCGAGCAGCGCCGCGGCGGCCAGGATGGTGGGGTGGACGCGACCGTCCTGGTCCGCCTGCGGCGGCGAGGCGAGGGCGATCTGCTGCACCCCCGCGACCTGCGCGGGGACGACGTTCATGACGACGCTCGACGGGTAGACGGCCTTGCCCCCGGGGATGTAGACCCCGACACGGGCCACCGGCTGCCAGCGCTGCGTGATGGTCGCTCCCTCGCCGATCCTCGTCACCTGCGGTGCGGGAACCTGCGCGGCCGAGGCCAGGCGCACACGTCGGATGGCCTCTTCGAGGGATGCGCGGACCGTCGGAGCCAGGTCCGACAGCGCCTCAGCGAGGTGTGCTTCCGGCACCCGCACAGCGTGCCCGGTGACCCTGTCGAACCGCTCCGCCTGCTCCCGCAGCGCGTCCTCGCCGCGATCCCGCACGTCGTCGACGAGACGCGCGGCGGTGTCGAGCGCCTCGGCTCGTGCCTGGGTCGCGCGCGGAACGACCGCCAGCATGTCAGCGGGCGAGAGCTCGCGCCCCCGCAGATCGATCGTGCGCATGTCAGCCCTTCGTGATGCCGGCGATGTCGTGGAGGTAGCCGATGCGTCCGTCATCGTGGCGCACGACGAACGCCCCGCCCCGATCCTCGATGACGAGCGCCCAGGCGGTCGGACCGATGCGGAAGATCGGCTCTCCGCGTTCGTCGTGCACGTCGCGCTCCGTCGGGGCGAGGATCCAGAAGGGCTGCGCCTCGGGCGCGGTCCGACGCGGGGCGGCTGCCTGGTGATCGTCGATGACGGAATGCACCGCCGTCACGCCATCCGATGCCGGTTCCTGCGCGGCCGCGAGTTCCTCCTCGGAGAGCGCCTTGGCGCCCAGCAGCGACTCGATGCTGCCGGTGTCGGAAACGATCTCCGGCTGCTCTCCGCGGGACCGCCGTGAGTACACCGGGGTGTACTCGTCCTCCGCGGAGACCGGCACGGTTCCGGTTCCCCCGCCCGAGGCATGCGCGGTGAGAGGGACGCGATCCACGCCGTTCGCCGACACGTCGCGCGTGTCGGTGTCGGTATCGCGGAGATCGGCGGCGGCGTCCGCGTCAGCAATGCTCTGCTCGGCATCGGCGTCGGAGATCACGGCTGTCTCGCCCTCGGCTGCCGCGGCAGGAGACTCAGTGACTGCAGGGGCCTCGGCGGCGGATCCGGTCGACGTCGCCTCGGGACGCGGCCGTGCGATCACCGGGCGCACCGGATTGGCGTTGCGGTGCGCGAGGGTGACGAGCCGCCCCTGGAAGTCCTCCTTGAGCCCCGGGATGAGCGGCGCGAAGACCGTGAGGACGACGAGAGCAGTCGAGGCGATGACCTGGACGACGGCGTTCCAGGGCAGCCCCCAGTTCCCCGTGGAGATGACGGCGGAGAGAGCGAGCCACAGGTTTCCGGCCCAGACGCAGGCCGACACCGAGAACGCCACGGAGGCGAACTGGTCGATTCCGAGCGACCCGACTCGCCGGATCCCGTCCGGCGAGAAGCGCCGGAGGACGAGAAGGAAGACGGCCACGGTGGGCACGCCGATCGGCAGGATCCACTGGATGCCGATGCCCCACAACGAGATGCCCCCGCTGAGGGGGAAGAACGAGACGAGGAAGGAGACCAGCCACACACCCACGATCAGCAGCTCGCGCAGCGTGAAACCGAGGATGCCGTACTCCGGCGTGACCTCGTCGTCGTAGAGGACGCCGTCCTCATCGCTGAACACCGCTTCGGCGTCCGGCTCGGGAAGATCCGTGCTCATAGTCGTCCTTTCCTCATCGGCGCACCACGTCTTTCCGGTGCTCTCGACGGCTCCCGATCCTACCCGCTCACCCCAGACAGGTTGGTCCGAGCAGTGACTTGAGGTCACCGAAGAGGTCGGCGGAGACCTTCACCGGCATGGGCACCTCGAACACCTTCGCCGTGCCCGCGCGATGCACACGCAGCAGCACCTCGGTGTCCCCGCTGTGCCGCCGGAGTACCTCTGCCAGCTCCGTCATGACCCGCTCGGTGGCGCGCTGTTCCGCGAGGACGAGCGAGAGCGGACCCGCCGCGTCGAAGGAGCCGACGTCGGGCGCGAACGCCGACTGCGCATGCAGATTGAGCCCGTCGTCGCGGCGCGACACCCGACCGCGCACGGCGAGGATCGCATCCTGTTGCAGAGTGTGCTGGAACTCGAGGTACGTCTTACCCATGAACATCACGGTGACCTCACCGTTGAAGTCCTCCACGGTGATCATGCCGTAGGGGTTTCCGCTCGCCTTCGCCACCCGATGTTGGACACTCGTGACCAGGCCGGCCACGGTGACCTGATCACCGTCCTGCAGGTCCTCGGAGTTGTTGAGGTCGTGGATGGAGATCGAGGCATGCTTCGCGAGCGGGACCTCGAGACCAGCCAACGGGTGGTCAGAGACGTAGAGGCCGAGCATCTCTCGCTCGAAGGCGAGTTTGTCCTTCTTGATCCACTCGGGACGCGGGGGCACCTTCGCGGGTGCCGCCTCCTCCATGCCGTCGTAGAGACTGTCGAAATCGAAACCGATGGCACCCTGGGCCTCGTTGCGCTTCCGGTCGACCGCCGCCTCGACGGCGTCCTCATGGATCTCGAGGAGGGCCCGGCGGGTGTCCCCCATGGAGTCGAAGGCGCCGGCCTTGATGAGCGATTCGACCGTGCGCTTGTTGGCCACGTGCAGCGGCACCTTGTCGAGGAAGTGATGGAAGGAGGTGAACCGCTCGTCCTTCCGTGACTGCACGATGCCGTCGACGACGTTCGTGCCGACGTTGCGGACGGCGCCGAGGCCGAAGCGGATGTCGTCGCCGACGGCCGCGAAGAAGTTGATCGACTCGGAGACGTCCGGCGGCAGCACCTTGATGCCCATCCGGCGGCACTCGTTGAGGTAGAGCGCCATCTTGTCCTTCGAGTCACCGACGCTCGTGAGGAGTGCGGCCATGTACTCGGCCGGGTAGTGCGCCTTGAGGTAGGCGGTCCAATAGGACACAAGACCGTACGCGGCGGAGTGCGCTTTGTTGAAGGCGTAGTCCGAGAACGGCAGGAGGATGTCCCACAGCGCCTTGACCGCTCCTTCCCCGAAGCCGCGCTCGGTCATTCCCGCCGCGAACCCCGCATACTGCTTGTCCAGCTCGGACTTCTTCTTCTTCCCCATCGCGCGGCGCAGGATGTCGGCCTGACCGAGGCTGAACCCGGCCACCTTCTGCGCGATGGCCATGACCTGCTCCTGGTAGATGATGAGTCCGTAGGACTCCTCCAGGATCTCGGCGAGCGGTTCCGCGAGTTCGGGATGGATCGGGGTGATCTCCTGCTGCCCGTTCTTGCGCAGCGCGTAGTTGGTGTGGGAGTTCGCTCCCATCGGCCCCGGACGGTACAGCGCGATGAGGGCCGAGATGTCGCCGAAGTTGTCGGGCTTCATGAGCCGCATGAGTGAACGCAGCGGCGGACTGTCGAGCTGGAAGACGCCGAGCGTGTCGCCGCGGGCCAGCAGCTCGTAGACGGCGGGGTCATCGAGGCCGAGGTGCTCGAGGTCGAGCTCTTCACCGCGGTTCATCCGGATGTTGTCGAGCGCGTCCGAGATGATCGTGAGGTTCCGGAGGCCGAGGAAGTCCATCTTGATGAGGCCGAGGGACTCGCACGACGGATAGTCGAACTGCGTGACGATCTGGCCGTCCTGCTCGCGGCGCATGATCGGGATGATGTCGAGCAGGGGCTCCGACGACATGATGACGCCGGCGGCGTGCACGCCCCACTGTCGCTTCAGCCCCTCGAGGCCGAGGGCCCGGTCGAAGACCGTCTTCGCCTCGGGGTCGGTCTCGATGAGGGCGCGGAACTCGCTCGCCTCCTTGTAGCGCGGGTGCGCGGAGTCGAACATGCCGTCGAGGGGCATGTCCTTGCCCATCACGGCCGGGGGCATGGCCTTGGTGAGCCGCTCGCCCATGCTGAACGGGAAGCCGAGGACGCGACCGGCGTCCTTGAGCGCCTGCTTCGACTTGATCGTGCCGTAGGTGACGATCTGGGCGACCCGCTCGGATCCGTACTTCCTGGTCACGTACTCGATGACCTCGCCACGACGACGGTCGTCAAAGTCGACGTCGAAGTCGGGCATCGAGACGCGGTCCGGGTTGAGGAAGCGCTCGAAGATCAGACCGTGCTCGAGGGGATCGAGATCCGTGATCTTCATCGCGTAGGCGACCATCGACCCGGCACCGGAGCCACGTCCCGGACCGACGCGGATGCCGTTGTCCTTGGCCCAGTTGATGAAGTCGGCGACGACGAGGAAGTAGCCGGGGAAGCCCATCTGCAGGATGATCCCGGTCTCGTACTCGGCCTGCTTGCGCACCTTGTCCGGGATGCCGCCCGGGTACCGGTAGTGCAGCCCGGCCTCGACCTCCTTGATGAGCCAGCTGTCCTCGGTCTCGCCGTCCGGGACCGGGAACCGGGGCATGTAGTTCGCCGAGGTGTTGAACTCGACCTCGCAGCGCTCGGCGATCAGGAGCGTGTTGTCGCAGGCCTCCGGGTGGTCCCGGAAGAGCTGTCGCATCTCGGCCGCGGTCTTGATGTAGTACCCGTCGCCGTCGAACTTGAAGCGGTTCGGGTCGTCGAGCGTGGAGCCGGACTGCACGCACAGCAGGGCTGCGTGGGCATCGGCCTCGTGCTGGTGGGTGTAGTGCGAGTCGTTGGTGGCCACGAGTGGAATGCCGAGGTCTTTCGCGAGCCGCAGCAGATCGGTCATGACCCGGCGCTCGATCGACAGGCCGTGGTCCATGATCTCGGCGAAGTAGTTCTCCTTGCCGAAGATGTCCTGGAACTCCGCTGCAGCCGCGCGGGCGGCGTCGTACTGGCCGAGCCTCAGCCGCGTCTGCACCTCTCCCGACGGGCACCCCGTCGTGGCGATGAGCCCCTTGCCGTACGTCTGGAGCAGCTCGCGGTCCATTCGCGGCTTGAAGTAGTACCCCTCCATGCTCGACAGCGAGCTCAGCCGGAAGAGGTTGTGCATGCCCTCCGTGCTCTGACTCCACATGGTCATGTGGGTGTACGCGCCTGAACCCGACACGTCGTCGCTGCGCTGGTCCGCCGAGCCCCACTGCACGCGGGTCTTGTCGCTGCGGTGCGTGCCCGGAGTGACGTAGGCCTCGAGACCGACGATGGGCTTGATGCCGGCGTTGCGCGCGGCGTTGTAGAACTCGAACGCCGCGAAGGTGTTCCCGTGGTCTGTCACCGCGATCGCCGGCATGCCGTAATCGGCTGCCGCCTGCGTCATCGCATTGATCTTCGCAGCCCCGTCGAGCATCGAGTACTCGCTGTGCACGTGCAGGTGGACGAAGGAGTCGGATGCCATGCTTCGAGTCTACGTTCGAGCATCGACATCGGCCGGCCTCACGGCACCTCGTCCACCACCTCGGTGACGACGCTCGTCGTCGACTCCGGCGTGTCTCCGATGACCCCTCCTGACCCGTAGCCCTCCGCGATCGAGTTCACCAGTCCGCGCGACGCGTCGACGACGATGGTCGTCGTCCGGTGGCCGGGTACGGCATAGCGCAACGTAGCCGTACCGCCCTCCTCATCGACCAGCTGGAAGCCCGGGATCAAGGCGATCGCGCGGAAGAAGGCCGCTCTCAGGTCGGCCGGCATGAGGTTGATCGCCGAAGGGTCGGACAAGCTCGCCACCACCCACCGATCCCCCTCCGCACCCGTCAGACCCGACCGGGCGCGCAGCCAGTCCCGCAGTGCTGCCGGTTCCCGCGGCATCTCGGCGTAGTAGGGGCGATAGCCGTCCGCCAGATGCGGAACGGGCGCCGGATCGCCGTCGCCGACCGGCCAGGCGCCGCCGGGGAGGACCTGCACCGTGCCGCGCTCGCGGATCGCCGCACCGGGTGACGAGGGCCACTCCTGTGCGGCCCGCGTGCCCTGCGCGCCGAACGACCGCACGACTTCGGCGTTACCCCAGTCGTAGAACCAGTCGGCCGAGGGGTCCGCCGGGACGTACAGCACCCGCGTGTCCCTGACCAGGACGGCCGCATCCCCCGTCTCCCGGGAGGCGTTGAAGGCGAAGGTGTCCTCATCGCCGTCGTCGGCCGCCTCCTCATCCCAGAACTGGACGAACTCGTCGACGGTCTCGATCCGGATGTACTGTCCCTCCCTTGGGGTCAGATCCTGGGCATCGACGGTGACGCTCGCCGCCTGCTCGAGAACCGCCGCGGCGGCGGCATCGGGCATGCCAGGAAACAGGATGCCCCCGGCCCCCAGCGCCACGACCGCGGCCCCGGCTGTCAGCCCCGCGATGCCGAGGCCGGTCCACACCCGCGCCCGTCGTCGTCCGCCCCGCGGAGCACGCGCGGCGGACACCGCGGCCGCCAGAGCGGCGCGGGCACGACGGATGCTCTCGTCCGAGGCTTCCGCCTGATCCGCACCGAGGTCACGCACTCGTTCCGTAAGCAGCATCGCTCTCCTCCTTCGCCATCCACGTGAGTCGGGTCTGTCCGCGAGAACCGGGCGGGGCGAGCCGTCGTCTGACCCGGTTGAGCCGCGACCGCACCGTCCCGACCGGGATGCCGAGGGCCTCGGCGATCTGCTCGTAGGTGAGATCACCCCAGGCATGCAGGAGCAGCACGTCCCGGTCCCTGGCCGGGAGCCCGGCGATGCGGGGCGCGAGTGCTCGCAGGGCGGCATCGGCGTCCAGCCGCGCGTCGGACGCCGCATACGGGTGCTCCCCAGGTCCAGCCGCGGCGGACGTGGCTTCGAAAGCCCGCCACTGCCGCACTTCGGCGGCACGGTGCCGCTTGACCATCCGCGTGGCGATACCGAGCAGCCACGGGAGAGCCGACGCGACATCGAGATCGAAAGAAGCTCGACGGCGGAAGGCGACCAGGAACGTCTCGCTGAGCACGTCGTCGACGGCATCCTCGCCGACACGCCGCCGGATGTACCCGCCGACCGGGCGCACATGCCGCTCGAAGATGGCGGAGAACGCCCGCGGCTCGTCGAGCGACCGGGCGATGACCTCGCTGTCTGTGTTCACACTCTGTATTGCCCGGGACGCCGAAGACGGTTCACGCTTTCTCGCGGAGGTCCAGCCGCATGAGCACGCGGGGGAAGCCGTCGAGGACGGAGCCCGTGTCCGCTGCCTTCGCGAACCCCGCGCTCTCGAAGAGACGCCGCGTCCCGACGTACGCCATCGTGAGGTTCACCTTCGCGCCGGCGTTGTCGACCGGATACCCCTCGATCGCGGGTGCGCCCCGCTCGCGTGCGTAGGCGACCGCGCCCTCGATGAGGGCGTGGGAGACACCCTGTTTGCGATGCCCAGGGCGGACCCGGAAGCACCACAGGGACCACACGTCGAGGTCGTCGACATGCGGGATGAGGCGATTGCGCGCGAAGCTCGTGTCGCGTCGAGGGTGCAACGCCGCCCAGCCGACCGGCTCGTCGTCGAGGTAGGCGAGTACGCCGGGGGGAGGATCCTGGTGGCAGAGCTCACGCACCCGCTCGGCCCGTGCGGGACCGCGAAGGGAGACGTTCTCCTTGTTGCCGATCCGATAGCTCAGGCAGAAGCAGACGTTCGACGTCGGCTTCTTCGGTCCCACGACCGCGGCGACGTCATCGAAGACCGTCGCCGGGCGCACCACGATGCTCATGTGGTCAGTGTGGCGGAGACCCCGGACACCGGCGCGCTGACGCCCCGGCGGATGAGCTATTCCCCGCGCAGCACGTCCAACGCGTGCTGGAAGTCCTCCGGGTAGGGCGAGGCGAACTGCACCCACTCCCCCGTCGTCGGATGGGCGAATGCCAGCTGATGCGCGTGCAGCCACTGCCGCGTGAGTCCGAGGCGAGCCGAGAGTGTCGGATCGGCGCCGTAGAGCGGGTCCCCGACGCACGGGTGCCGGTGCGCCGCCATGTGCACGCGGATCTGGTGCGTACGGCCCGTCTCCAGATGGATCTCGAGCAGGGACGCACCGGGAAACGCCTCGAGCGTCTCGTAGTGCGTCACGGAAGGCTTGCCGTCCGGGACGACCGCGAACTTCCAGGAGTGGTTCGGGTGCCGACCGATCGGCGCATCGATCGTGCCCACGAGCGGGTCCGGATGCCCCTGCACCACCGCGTGATAGATCTTCTCGACCGTGCGATCCTTGAACGCGCGCTTGAGGGCCGTGTACGCGGACTCGCTCTTGGCGACGACCATCAGCCCGCTCGTCCCGACGTCCAGCCGGTGCACGACGCCTTGACGCTCCGGTGCGCCGCTGGTGGCGATGCGGAACCCGGCGGCGGCGAGAGCGCCGACGACGGTGGGACCCTCCCACCCGAGCGAGGGGTGCGCGGCGACGCCGGTCGGCTTGTCGACGACGACGATGTCGTCGTCGTCGTAGACGATGCCGAGTTCGGGCACCGCGATGGGCACGATCTTCGGCCCCTCCTTCGGCTCCCACTCGACGTCGAGCCAAGCACCGCCCCGCAGGCGGTCCGACTTGTCGAGCGTGACGCCGTCCAGGCGGACGCCGCCGGACGCGGCCACCTCCGCCGCGAAGGTCCGCGAGAACCCGAGGAGCTTGGCGAGGGCGGCGTCGACCCGCGTGCCGTCGAGCCCGTCCGGGACGGGCAGCGAGCGGGACTCCACGCTCAGCGCCCCTCGGACGCGGCGGCGGCCTCGGCGTCCTCGTCGGTCTCGACCGGGGCGTGGTCCTTCTCCCGCGTGCCGTCGAGACGGAGGCCGAACACCACGAGCAGGGCGATCGAGATCATCCCGGTGACGATGAAGATGTCGGCGACGTTGAAGATCGCCGGCATCATCCACGGCATGGAGATCATGTCCACCACTTCCCCGACCGGGAAGCCGGGGGCCCGGAAGAGACGGTCCGACAGATTGCCGAGCACGCCTCCGAGCAGGCACCCGAGGACGACAGCCCAGAGACGCGACCGCAGCCCGAACGCCTTCCAGACGATCACGCCTGCGACGACGGCGAGGGCGATGGTGAAGATCCAGGTCACCCCCGAACCGAGGGAGAACGCCGCACCGGGGTTGCGCACGTAGTAGAGCTGAAGGAACTCACCGAGGACCGGGACCACCTCATGCAGCGGCAGGTTCTCGATCGTGAGGTACTTCACAAACTGATCGGCGGCCAGCACGACCGCTGCGAGAATCGCAACGATCGCACCGGCCGCCGACCGACGAAGGGGACGACGTCCTGACAAGAGGGCGCCTTACAGGCCGATCGCGGAGACCGGCGTGGAGTCCGTGGAGGCCGACTTCTCGTCGAGCTCGCGGAGCTGGCCCTCGATGTAACCGCGGAGCTGCGAGCGGTAGTCGCGCTCGAAGTTGCGCAGCTCCGTGATGCGGGCCTCCAGCGTGTTGCGCTCGCGCTCCAGGCGAGCAGTCTCCTCGCGCTGCTTCGCCTCGGCCTCCGTGCGGATACGGGCGACCTCGGCCTCGGCCTCGGAGATGAGCTGATTGCGCTTGGCCTCACCCTCGGCCACGTGCTCGTCGTGCAGACGCTGCGCGAGCTCGATGATGCCGGCGGTCGCGGTCGCGGATCCGGTCGGTGCGGCGTCGGCGGCAGGAGCCTCGGCGGCGGGGGCCGGGGCGGGAGCAGCGGCGGCCGGCTCGGCGGCAGCGGCGGGGGCAGGCGTGGAGCCCGACTCATACGCGGCGAGCTTCGCCTTCAGCTCGGCGTTCTCCTCGAGGGCCTTGCGCCACTCGATGACGATCTCGTCGAGGAAGTCGTCGACCTCGTCCGGGTCGAAGCCGTCCTTGAAGCGGACGTGCTGGAACTGCTTGGTGACGACGTCATCCGGGGTAAGTGCCATGGGTGGCTCCTCTTTCGATGAGTTCGATTGCCAGTACCGATGTATGGCGTGTTCGTGATGTGGCGCGAACCCGGGGCGCGCACCTGGGTGCCAGCATAGCCCCCGAGCCTTGGGGTCGCGATGCCACGACACCCAGGCTCGGCGAACTCGCCGCCGTCCACGGGCGCGACACGCGGGGCGGTCAGCGGATGAACAACCGGACGATGTTCATCAGGATCAGGACGACCAGAAGGGTCAGCGCGAAGCCGAAATCCAGCGACAGCTGACCGATACGCAGCGGTGGGATGATCCGCCGGAAGAACCGGATGGGCGGATCGGTGACGGTGTACACCGCCTCGGCGGCCACGAGACCGAAGCCCTTGGGACGCCATTCCCGATTGAACATCGGGATGTAGTCCAGGATGAGCCTCGCGAAGAGCACGAGGATGTAGACCAGCAGCACCAGATGGACGATGCTGGCGAGGACCGAGACCAGCTGCACGGTCTACGAGTGGTCGAAGCCCGCAGACTCGGCGTCTGCGTGCGCGATACCCCCGTGGCCGGACACCGCGATGTTCTCCGGCGAGAGCAGGAAGACCTTGGAGGTCACCCGCTCGATCCGGCCGTAGAGGCCGAGGGAGAGACCGCTCGCGAAGTCGATGAGGCGGCGCGCGTCGGCGTCGCTCATCTGGGAGAGGTTGATGATGACCGGGACGCCCTCGCGGAAGCTCTCCGCGATCAGCTGGGCGTCGCGGTACTGCTTCGGGTGGACGGTGAGGATCTCGTTCACGGCTCCTGCTGCAGGCTGGCGGACGGCGACGGGACGACGGAGCGGCGTGACGGGAGCCGGAGCGGGCTCTTCACGCTCACGCTGGGCGCGGGCGGATGCCGGCGTCTCCTCTTCGTAGACCTCTTCCTCGTCGGCGAGGCCGAGATACACCATGGTCTTCTTCAGCGGGTTACCCATCGTGTCCTCCGGTTCGAACGTTTCGGGCTGGTCTTGTCACAGGTTAACCCCGGGCGGGGCGCGGTCCCGTGATTGCGGAACCGATCCGCAGGTGTGTCGCGCCGGCGGCGATGGCCTCGGCGAAGTCGCCGGTCATCCCGGCGGAGATCCACGTCGCGTCGGGAGCGACGGTCCGCACGTCGGCGGCGACGTGGTGCAGACGGGCGAAGGCGCTCGCGGGATCCTCGTCGAGGGGCGCGACGGCCATCACACCACGGAGCCGCAGCGAGGACAGACCGAGCACGTGCTCGGCCAGCGCCACGGCCGACGCTGGCGCCACGCCTCCCCTGCCCTCATCCTCGGTGAGGTTCACCTGGACGAGCACGTCGAGCACCTCGTCGGTCTCGGCTGCACGGTGCAGGGCGTCGGCGAACCGGTCACGGTCCACCGAATGCACGACGTCGGCGCTCCGCCTGATCGCCGCGGCCTTGTTCGTCTGCCCCTGCCCGATGAAATGCCACTCGAGGTCGAGGCCGGAGAGCTCGCCTGCCTTGGCGGTGAGCTCTTGCTGCCGGTTCTCCCCCACCGCGTGCACTCCGAGAGCGTGCAGATCGCGCACCAGGGAGGCGGGGTGGAACTTGGTGACGACGATCCGGGTGATCCCCTCGGGGGACCGCCCGGCGGCACGCGCGGCGTCGGCGATCTTCTCGTCGATCGCCGACAGCCGCGCGGCCAGGTCCGATGGCGCCGAAGCGCCGACCGGTGTCGTCACTTCAGGAATTCGGGGATGTCGATGTCGTCGTCGGCGAAGGCCGGCTCGATGCTCGTCGTCGGCGTGCGCGGTGCCGTCGGCGCCGGGGCGGGCTCGGGCGTGCTCTTCTCGACCGCAGGCTCGGCGGTCTCCGACAGCGCCACCTCGGGAAGGGACGCGGTCGAGGGACGCGAGACGACCATCGGGTCCAGCCGCAGCGAGGGCTCGCCGCCGTCGAAGCCCGCGGCGATCACGGTCACCCGCACCTCGTCGCCGAGCGTGTCGTCGATGACCGTACCGAAGATGATGTTGGCCTCGGGGTGCGCGGCCTCCTTGACGAGATCGGCCGCGTCGTGGATCTCGAAGATGCCGAGGTTCGAGCCACCCTGGATCGAGAGCAGCACCCCGTGGGCACCTTCGATGGAGGCCTCGAGCAGCGGCGACTCGACGGCGAGCTCCGCCGCCTTGATCGCGCGGTCGGCGCCGCGGGCCGAACCGATGCCCATCAGGGCGGATCCCGCTCCCTGCATGACCGACTTCACGTCGGCGAAGTCCAGGTTGATGAGACCGGGCGTCGTGATGAGGTCGGTGATGCCCTGCACACCGGCGAGGAGGACCTGGTCGGCAGTGGCGAACGCCTCGATCATGGAGATGCCGCGGTCGCTGATCTCGAGCAGACGATCGTTCGGGACGACGATGAGGGTGTCGACCTCTTCCTTCAGCTTCGCGACGCCCGCCTCGGCCTGGCTCTGGCGGCGACGCCCCTCGAAGGAGAACGGCTTCGTGACGACACCGATGGTCAGCGCACCGATCGACTTTGCGATGCGGGCGACGACGGGAGCGCCACCGGTTCCGGTGCCACCACCCTCTCCGGCGGTGACGAAGACCATGTCGGCACCGGTCAGGGCCTGCTCGATCTCCTCCGCGTGGTCCTCTGCGGCACGACGACCCACCTCGGGGTCGGCACCGGCACCGAGGCCGCGGGTGAGCTCGCGGCCCACGTCCAGCTTGACGTCGGCGTCGCTCATGAGCAGCGCCTGGGCGTCGGTGTTGACGGCGATGAACTCGACTCCGCGGAGACCGAGCTCGATCATGCGGTTGACGGCGTTGACGCCGCCACCGCCGACGCCGACGACCTTGATCACGGCGAGGTAGTTCTGGTTCTGGCTCATGGCCGGCCTCCGATTAGTAGAGCCTGGAAGGGGGTGAACCTTAAACCTCAACTAGAGGTGTAAAGTATTTCCCGGTATTGCGTTCTCTCAGATCGAAGGTATGCGCCGCCTGGCCGCGCACGCGCAGCGACATGGGCGTGTCGCGCCATTCCCGCCGAAAGTGATCAGCCGAC
This sequence comes from Microbacterium sp. K36, assembly GCF_004794355.1. NCBI lineage: Bacteria > Bacillati > Actinomycetota > Actinomycetes > Micrococcales > Microbacteriaceae > Microbacterium > Microbacterium sp. K36. The sequence goes on from NZ_SSDN01000101.1 coordinate 43,925, forward strand.
GACCGCCACGTCGGGAGACGTGACGTCGATCGACGAGGCATCGGGGTTCTTCACGAGCGCGGCGGATAGTGCGAGCGCCTTCAACCCCGAGTCCTCCTGACTCCCCCACACGACCGTGAGTCCTGAGTCGAGGGTCAAGGTCACGTCGTCAGCCGTCGAGGCCCGCACGCCGGTGAGCGTCTTGCGGATGTCCGCCGGGAGCGCCCGGACGACGAGCCCGGCACTGCGGAAGGCAGCCGAATCGACCCCACCCTCCACCTCCACCAGCGGCTGTCCCGCCGGGCGCTGGGCTGTCGTCGAGAGAGCGACGCCCGCTGCGTCCACGAGCGTGAAGCCGGCACCCGACTCGACCACCCCGATCGGCGTACGCTCGACGATGCGCACGGTCAGGTCGTGCGGTGGACGTGCTTCCAGGGCATACGTCTCGATGAGCGGGAACGTCAGCAACGCCGCCTTGACCTCGCTCGTATCGACCAGGGCGAGCGGCGTGCCGAGCTGGTCCGCGAGGGCACCTTCGATCACTGCGGGATCGATCGTCGTGGTGCCGGTGACCGTGATGCGCTGCACAGCGAAGAGCGGACTGTAGGCGGCGGCGACGCTCCCCCCGATCATCAGCACCACGGCCGCGAGAGCGCTCAGCCAGACGATACGACGCCGCCGGGATCGCTGGGTGAACCGACGGATCTCCGCCCGGAGCGCCCTGCGGCGGGCGCGTGCGGCGCGCCAGACATCCATGGACGAACGCGGGGCCGGTCGTTCCTCGGGCATCCCTGCGGCGGACTCGACCGGCGAGGCATCGCCCCGCTCCTCCGGCGACGGCAGCGGGGCGGGACGCCGACGGAGGGTCCGTTCGGACGCGTCGTCCTTCTCCCCCGGAGTATCCGGAGCGCTCGGGAGCGGGGGCGGCCGGCGCATGGGCTACGCCCTGTCGGTCCGGCGAAGCGACTCCAGCACCTGCGGGATGAGCTGGTAGACGTTGCCGCAGCCGAGGGTCACGACGAAGTCGCCCTCCTCTGCAACCGATGCCGTGTAGTCGGCAGCCTCCTGCCAGTCGGCGACGAAGTGCACGCGGGAGGGGTCCTGGAACGCGCCGCTCACCAGCTCACCGGTGACGCCAGGCACCGGGTCTTCCCTGGCGCCGTAGACGTCCAGCATCACGGTGTGGTCGGCAAGCTCCTCCAGGACGTCCGCGAACTCCTGGTACATGTGCTGCGTCCGGGAGTACGTGTGCGGCTGCTGGATCGCGATCAGCCGGCCGGGGCCCGCCAGACTGCGCATGGCCTCCAACGCGGCGCGCACCTCGGTGGGGTGATGGGAGTAGTCGTCGTAGACCGTGACCCCGCGCTCCTCACCGTGGCGCTCGAGACGACGGACGGTTCCCGCGAAGCCCTCGACGGCGCGCACGGCGTCGCGGAGCGGGTAGCCGAGCGCGAGCAGCACGGCGACCGCTCCGGTGGCGTTGATCGCGTTGTGCACGCCGGGGACCGCGAGCTGCATGCGCTCCGTCTCCCCTCCGTGCGAGACGACGGCGGCGACGGGGCCTGCGGTGACGATCTCGCTGACGCGGACATCGGCGTCCTCGGCCTGCCCGAACGTCAGGACACGCGGGTGGGACAGCCCTGCCAGGACCCGGAGCGCGCCGGGGTCGTCGCTGGAGATGACGACCGCCTCCGACGCGGCGTCCGCGAACCGCACGAAGGCGTCGTGGAAGGCCTCGTCCGAGCCGTAGTGGTCGAGGTGATCGGGGTCGACGTTCGTGATGAGAGCCACGGCCGTGTCGTAGAGGAGGAAGGTGCCGTCGGACTCGTCGGCCTCGATGACGAAGAGGTCGCCGCTCCCGGTCGCGCTGGACGTGCCGAGCTGCTCGATCACTCCGCCGTTGACGAAGTGCGGATCGGCGCCGAGGTCACGCAACGCGGTGACGATCATGCCCGTCGAGGTCGTCTTGCCGTGCGCACCCGCCACCGAGACGAGGCGCCGCGTGCCGATCAGCCAGTGCAGCGCCTGGGACCGGTGGATGACGTGCAGGCCCCGCTCCTTGGCGGTGACGAACTCGGGGTTCTCCGGCCAGATGGCGCCGGTGTGCACGACCGTGTCGGCGTCGCCGAGGTGGGCGGCATCGTGACCGACGTGGACCGTCGCGCCCGCGGCGGCCAACGCCCGCAGGTTGTCGCTGTCGGCGCGGTCGCTGCCGGAGACGCGGATGCCCGCGTCGAGGAACATCTTGGCGAGTCCGCTCATCCCGGATCCACCGATGCCGATGAAGTGCGCGGAGGTGATCGTCTCGGGGATGGGGAGGGAGAGGTCGGGTCTGATCATGTCCGCTTCAGTCTACTTTTCGTTCTCGTCCGGGCGGCGGCGTCACGCCGCACCGAGGGCACGATCGATCATCGCCACGACGTTCTCGGTCCCTGTCCGGGTGCCCGCGGTCTCCGCCGCCTCCGCCATGCGCCGGATGCGGTCCGGATCGCCGAGCAGCGGCACGACGATCCGCCGGACGGCGTCACCGTCGAAGGTCGCGTCGTCGAGGAGCTGCGCGGCACCGGCGGCGACGGCCGATCCGGCGTTGAGACGCTGCTCCCCGTTGCCCACCGAGTACGGCACGTAGAGCGCGGGGATGCCGAGCGCGCTGATCTCGCTCACCGTGGCCGATCCCGAACGCGACACGATGAGGTCGGCCAGCGCGAACGCGAGATCCATGCGGTCGACGTACCGGCGCAGGGCATAGCCGGGCACTCCCGGGTCTGGCAGGTCGCTACGCTCCCCGGTGACGTGCAGCAGCTGCCAACCGGCGGCGAGGATGTCACGCCAGGAGTCCGCAAGGGCGTCGTTCAGCCGCTGTGCCCCGAGCGAGCCCCCGAAGACGAGAAGTACGGGACGATCGGCATCGAGCCCGAAGTACTCGGCCGCCTCGGCCCGCCGTGCTGCCCGGTCGAGCGTGATGACCTCGCGCCGCAGCGGCATGCCGACCACCTCGCTCCCGCGGAGGGGCGTCCCGGCGAACGCCACGCCCACTCCCGCGGCCGCACGGGCGCCGAGCACATTCGCCAGCCCGGGCTTCGCATTGGCCTCGTGCACGACGAAGGGCACGCGCTCGCGACGCGCGGCGACGTAGGCGGGTGCGGAGGCGTAGCCGCCGAAGCCCACCACGACGTCGATGCCGTGCTGCCGGATGTGCGCACGCACCTGGGCGATCGCCCGGCGGAACCGCGCGGGGAACGCGGCGGCCTGCGCGTTCGGGCGCCGCGGGAACGGCACCTTGTCGACGATGAGCAGCTCGTAGCCGCGCTCGGGGACGAGACGGGACTCCAGCCCCTCGGCTGTGCCGAGCACGAGGATCGTCGCGTCGGGGTCGCGCTCGCGGAGCGCGTCGGCGACGGCGAGCAGCGGATTGACATGGCCGGCGGTGCCACCGCCGGCGAGGAGGTACGAAGTCACCTCGCGACCCTACCCCGCTCGGCTGACTGCTTCTCGGCGACCGGGATGGTCCGCGCGAAAGCCAGCAGCACACCGCAGGCGATGAGCACGGCGAAGAGCGCCGTCCCGCCCTGGGACATGAAGGGAAGGGGCACACCCATCACCGGGAAGACCCCGATGACGACGCCGACGTTCAGCACGGCCTGACCCACGATCCACACCGTGATCCCACCGGCCGCCACACGGATGAACGGGTCGGACGTCTTGCGGATCACGTGGAAGGCACCGACCGTGAAGAACGTGAAGAGGGCGAGCACGACGATGCAGCCGATCAGACCCAGCTCCTCCCCGACGATGGCGAAGATGAAGTCGTTCCCTGCCGCCGGGAGCCACCCGTACTTCTCCTGGGAGTTGCCGAGCCCGAGGCCGAAGATGCCGCCGGTGGCCATGCCCCAGATGCCGTGGATCGACTGGTAGCAGTCCGTGTAGTACAGCGCCATGTCATCGCACGTCGCGGTGATGCGGCGCATGCGGTCCTCGCTGGAGAGCGCGTAGGCGAGCACCGCGACCACGCCCAGGATCATCGGGATGATGAAGAGGCGCAGCTTCACACCGGAGAAGAAGAGGCAGCCGAGGAGGATGAGGACCATCACCATCGCCGTGCCGAGGTCCTTGCCCGCGAGCACCGTGCCGATCGCCAGCGCGCCGACGGGGATGACGGGGATGAAGACGTGATGCCAGGTTCCGAGCATGGTCTGCTTGCGCAGCAGGACGGCGGCGATCCACAGGGCGAGCGCCAGCTTGAGGAACTCGGACGGCTGCATCTGGAAGCCCGCCACCTGGATCCAGTTCCGGTTTCCGCCGTCGGCGATGCCGAGCGGCGTGAACACCAGGAGCTGCAGGGCCACGGCGCCGAACAGCGCCGGCCACGCCATGCGCTTGAGGAACGCCACGGGGAAGCGGCTGATGAGGAACATCATCGGGATGCCGAGCAGAGCGAACACGCCTTGGCGGAGAGCACCGTCCAACGGGTTCTGGGCATTCGCCACCGCTGTCGCGCTCGTCGCCGACAGCACCATCACCAGGCCGAAGATCGTCAGGAGCAGGGCGGTCGACGCGATCAGCAGGAACTCGGTGGACACCGGCGTGAACCGGCGTCCGAGCGAGACCCGCGCCGCGAGGCCTCCCGACTCAGACCGCGGAGGGCGAGCCACCTGCGTCATCGGCGCTCCCCCGATCGATCCATTCCCGCACCGCTTCGGCGAAGCGGCGGCCGCGATCCGCGTAGCTGGAGAACTGGTCGAAGGACGCGGCGGCGGGAGCGAGGAGCACGGTGCCCTCCCCGTCGACGATCCCCGCCGCGATCTCCACGACGCGGTTCATGACCTGTCCAGTGTCGCCAGCTTCGACCTGGAAGACCGGCACCGTCGGCGCGTGTCGCTCGAATGCCGCGACGACGGCCGTGCGGTCCACTCCGATGACGACCGCTGCGCGTGCGGTCGCACCCGCGTCGGCGACGAGATCGCCGATGTCGACGCCCTTGAGATCGCCGCCCACGACCCACACCGCCCCGGGGTACGCGCGCAGCGACGACGCGGCCGCGTGCGGGTTCGTCGCCTTGGAGTCGTCGACCCAGGTGATGCCGGCGTGGCGCGCGACGACCTCGATACGGTGCGCGTCCAGCCGGAAGCTCTGCAGCGCCCCGTGGATGGCCTCGGGCTCGACCCCGAGAGAGCGGGCAAGAGCACTGGCGGCGAGGATGTTCTGCACGATGTGCGGGGCCGACAGGCCGGCGGCCTCCAGGTCGGCGACCGTGGTCAGCTCCAGGGCGCTGCGCGCGCGGTCGTCGAGGAACGCGCGATCGACGAGCAGCCCCTCCACGACGCCGAGATCGCTCGGCCCGGGGATGCCGAGGTCGAAGCCGATGGCACGAGCGCCCTCGACGACCTCGGCCTCCTCGACCATCCGGCGCGTGGCCTCGTCGGCCTTGTTGTAGACGCAGGCGACGCGGGTGTTCCGATAGACCAGGGCCTTCGCGTCCCGGTAGGCCTGGGCGCTGCCGTGCCAGACGAGATGATCGTCGGCAAGGTTCAGGCAGACCGCGGCGTGCGGGAAGAGCTCCCCCTCCGGGCGCGACAGGCCGAGATACCAGAGCTGGTGGCTGGAGAGTTCGACGACGAGCACGTCGAAGCCGGCGGGGTCGCGGACCGCGTCGAGCACGGGGACGCCGATGTTGCCGCACGGTGCAGCGCGCAGTCCGCCGGCGACGAGCAGTGTCGCCGTGAGCTGCGTCGTGGTCGTCTTCCCGTTGGTGCCGGTGATGAGCACCCAGTCCGCCGGCGTGCCGTCCGCACGGAGCACCTTGTCGCGCACCCGCCAGGCGAGCTCGACGTCACCCCACAGGGCGATGCCCTCGTCTTGGACCCAGCGGATGACCGGGTGCGCCGGAGCGAATCCCGGCGACGCGATGACGACCTCGGGCGCGAACGCCGACAGCGCCTCGGGAACGGCGTCGAGCGGTCCGAGCTCCAGCCGTGCGCCGATGACGGGCAGGAGGCGGGCGTACTCCTCTTCCGCGGACTCGCTCAGCACGAGGACGTCGGCACCGAGCTCGGCGAGGGTGTCGGCCACGGAGAAGCCGGTCATGGAGAGGCCGAGGACGGCGACGCGCAGGCCGCTCCAGTCGGCATGCCAGCTCGTCAGCCCGGCCAGACGCTCAGCCGACACGGGTCAGCCACTCCACGTAGAACAGTCCGACGGCGGACACGGCGAGCAGACCCGCGATGATCCACATGCGCACCACGATGGTGACCTCCGACCAGCCCCGCATCTCGAGGTGGTGGTGGAACGGGCTCATGAGGAAGAGCCGCTTGCCGCGGGTGATCTTGAAGTAGGCGCGCTGGAGGATCACGGATCCGGAGGCGAGCACGAAGACACCGGCGATGATGAGGAGCAGCAGCTCCGTCCGGGTCATGATCGCCATCGCGGTGATGACTCCGCCGATGGCCATCGAGCCCACGTCGCCCATGAAGACCTTCGCCTTCGGGGCGTTCCACCACAGGAAGCCGATGAGGCTGGCGGCGAACGAGGCCGAGATGATGGCGAGGTTGAACGGGTCGCGCACCTCGTAGCAGCCGCCGAGGGAACCGGGGTCCCCCCCGATGCACGGCTGCTTGAACTGCCAGAACGCGATGAGGCTGTAGGCGCCGACGACGATCACGCCCGCGCCGGCGGCGAGGCCGTCGAGGCCGTCGGTGAGGTTGACGCTGTTGGAGGTCGCGACCCCGATGATCGAGATCCAGGCGAGGTAGAGGATCCAGCCGAGGATCACGCCGAACGCGAAGAGATCCAGCCAGGTGATGTCCCGGAAGAGGGAGATGGACGCACTGGCCGGCGTCTGCCCCCACTTGTTCGGGAAGTTGAGCGCCACGATGCCGAACGGGATCACGACGATGAGCTGACCGATCACCTTCCGCCACCCCGACAGCCCGAGGCTGCGCTGGCTGCGCACCTTCATGTAGTCGTCGATGAACCCGACCACGCCGAAGCCGACCATGAGCCAGATGACGAGGATCGCGGACAGCGCCGGCGTCTCCCCGCTGACGAGGACCCCGGTGAAGTAGCCCACGATCGAGCCGAGTATGAAGATGACCCCGCCCATCGTGGGCGTGCCGCGCTTGGCCTCGTGGCTCGGGTTGCCTGCGGCCTCCGGGGTGCGGATGACCTGCCCCCAGCCCCATTTGCGGAAGAGCCGGAGGAAGACGGGAGTCAGGAAGAGAGTGAAGGCGAGCGAGATGGCCGCCGCCATGATGAGGGACCTCACGAGAACAATTCTCCCAGACGATCGCCGAGATGCCGGAGGCCCACGGAATTGGACGACTTCACCAGGACGCGGTCGCCGTCGCGCAGCTCGGTGCGGAGGTACTCGAACGCGGCGTCCTGGTCTGGCAGATGTACCGCTTCGCTGTCCCACGACCCCTCGCCGACGGCGGAGAGGTAGAGCCGACGGGCCTCCGGGCCGACGACGACGATGCGCCGGATGTTGAGGCGCACGGCGAGCAGACCGATGCGGTCGTGCTCCTCCCCGGCGCTCTCGCCGAGCTCGCTCATGGCACCGAGCACGGCGACGGTGCGCTCCTCGGGGCCGGTGATCTGGGCGAGGGTCCGCAGCGCGGCCGCCATCGAATCGGGACTGGCGTTGTACGCGTCGTTGATGATGCGGACGCGGTCGTTGCCCAGCGGCTGCATGCGCCAGCGCTCGGCGATCTCGACGGTCTCCAGCCGGGAGACGGCATCGGACGGGGCCACGCCGAGCTCCACGGCGGCGGTGATCGCGGCGAGGGCGTTCGTGACGTGGTGGGCGCCGAGGACGCGCAGGCGCAGCGGCAGCTCCTCTCCCGCGGCCTCGATCACGCACTGCGTGCCGGAGGCAGACACCTCGATGTCCCGCGCGTGCACGGCGGCTGCGGCCGACTGGCCGAAGCCGACGACCCGGAGGCCGCGGCTCTCCGCGAGCTCGCGCATCGCCCAGACGCGGGGGTCGTCAGCGTTGAGCACCGCGGTGCCGGGCACGCGGGCCGCGGCGACGAGCTCGGACTTGGCCTTCGCGGTCGCCTCGATGCCGCCGAAGCCCCCGGCGTGAGCCATCCCGACCATGAGCACGACGACGAGGTCGGGCTCGACGAGGCCGGCGAGCCGCGCGATGCTGCCCGGGGCGGCGGCACCGAACTCGCTCACGAGGAAGCGGGTGTCATGCGTCACGCGGAGCATCGTCACCGGGGCCCCGACCTCGTTGTTGAAGGACTTCACCGGGGCGACGGTCTCGCCTTCGTCCTCGAGGATGCGGGCGAGGAAGTTCTTGGTCGTCGTCTTGCCGTTGGAGCCGGTGATGCCGACGATGCGCAGGTTCCCGCCGGCCCGCACGCGCGCCACGACCTCGCGAGCGAGCTCGCCGAGCGCCGCGACGGCATCGGGTACGACGATCTGCGAGACGTCGACGTCGACCGGGTGCTCGACGATCGCCAGCACGGCACCGGCTTCGACGGCGGCGCCGACGAAGCGGTGCCCGTCCGTCTCGGCTCCGGGCTTGGCGACGAAGATCGACCCCGCCTCCATGGTGCGGGAATCGGTGTCGACGATGCCGTCGACCACCGTCTCCGGCGTGTGCTCTCCGGCCACGCGCAGCTCACCACCGATGGCGGCGGTGATCTCAGCGAGCGTCAGGGCGATCATGTCATCTCCATGCGCGGCTCTCGCCGGCTATCCGAACTTGGGGAGGAGCGCGTCCATCGGGACAGAGGACGGCATCACGCGATAGGTCTTCATCACCTGCGTCATCGCCTTCTGGAAGGCGGAAGCGGTGGCCGCGGACGATACAACCTTAGTCGGCTCGTCGAGGGTCACCACGACGACGTACTGGGGGTCGTCGACGGGAGCGAAGCCCACCATGCTCGTGTAGTACACGCCGGCCTTGTAGCCGCCCTTGCCGTCCGACACCTGCGCGGTACCGGTCTTGCTGGTCACCCGGTAGCCGGGCACCTGGATGCGATCGGCGTTGCCGCCCTGCACCGCGACGTTCTCCAGCATCCGGGTCAGGTCGGCCGCGGTCTGCTCCTTCACGATCTGCTCGTGCTTCGGCTTCGGGGTTTCCGTGACGGTCCCGTCGGGGGCGGTGCAGGACTCGACCATCGACAGGTCGATCTTCTCTCCCCCGTTGGCGATGGCCTGGTACGCGCCGGCGAGCTGGGGGGCCGTCACCGTGAAGTACTGACCGAACGTCGTCGTGTAGAGCGACTGGCTATCCCAGTCGCTCACCGGGTGGAGGATGCCGCCCACCTCGGAGGGGAAGTCCAGCGTCTTCTGCCCGACCCCGAAGCGCTGCAGGTAGTCGTAGCGGACCTCGGGGGCGACCATCGTGCCGAACTTCGACAGCGCGGTGTTGGACGAGTCGATCAGTCCGCCGGCCAGCGTGTAGTTGTAGGCGGGGTGGCTGAACGCGTCGTTGACCACGGCGCCGTTGGGGAAGGTCTCCCGCGACGACGCCGTGACCGTGCTGAGCGGAGTGAGACCGGCACCCTCCATCGCCGCGGCCGCGGTGATCGCCTTGAACGTCGAGCCGGGCTCGAAGTCGCGGTGGAAGATCTGGCTGTACCGGGTCTCCGGCGTCGAGGAGTCCAGGTCGTTCGGATCCATCGCCGGCCATTCGGCGGCGGCGCGGATCTTGCCGGTGCCCACCTCGACCACCGTCACGGTCCCGCCCTTCGCGCCCTGCTTCTGCGCCTCTTCGCCGACCATCTGCTGGAGGTACCACTGCAGGTCGCTGTTGATGGTGAGCTGCACCGTGCCGCCGTCGACGGCGTCGGTGACGGACTCGCTACCCGGGATCACGACCCCGTCCTTGCCCTTGCGGTAGGTCTTCTCGCCGTCCACAGGCGCCAGGCACGCCTGCTCGAGCTGCTCGACACCGGCCTTGGCCTCGCCCGTGTTGTCGAGGAAGCCCAGCACGTTGCCTGCGACGGCGCCGTTGGGGTAGACCCGGGTCTCGCGCGGCTTCAGCGCGAGATACGACCCGAGGCCCAGGTCGCGGAGCGCGATGAACTGCTCGGTGTTGAGCCCGGTCTTCAGGGGCGCGTACTGGCTGTTCGGGTTCTCGGCGAGGGCGTCGGAGACCCGCTTGCGGATCTCGTCTCCCGGCACCCCCGTGATCGCGGCGATCTTCTCGGAAGCCTCGGCCCACGGCAGAGCCGGATCCTTCTCCTCCGTGAGCCTGATGACCTGCGGGCTGAGCTGCGCGTCGTAGACCATGACGCTCGATGCGAGGACCGTGCCCTCGGAGTCGACGATGGATCCCCGCTGGCCGGGGATCTTCGAGCCGTCGCCGATGTGCTCGAGGGATTGGCTGACGTGCTCGTCGGCGCTCACCACCTGGATGTCGATGAGGCGGACGACGAACGCCACCAGGATGGAAAGGATGACCGCCAGGGCGACGACAGTGCGTCGCCGCGGTCCGCGCGTGGCTCGTGTCGTCATGGGATCTCTCCGTCGGTCGGGATGGTCAGTGCGTCGTGGGGCTGGGCAGGCCGTCGGTGATGGCCGGCGGCAGGTCTTGCGCCGGCGATGTGCCGCCGGCCGCCTCGTCGGCCGTGTCCGTCGCCGGCGGCGTCTCCTCCGTGACGAGGACGTTGCCGACGGCCGCCTTCCCGTTGGGATCGATCGTGGACACCCCCTCCGCCCCGGTACCCGCCCCGAAGACGGCGCCGTCGCTGAGGCGGAGATAGGACGGGGCGCCCGCCACGACCATGCCGAGGTCGGCGGCGCTGCTGGCGAGCACCTGCGGGGAGCTCAGTCCCGTGAGCTCTTCCTGCAGCGCATCGGTCCGGAGGTCGAGTTCACGCTGCTGGGACGTGAGCCCGGCGAGCGTGAACGAATCCTGGGTGATGGCCAGCGAGAGCCCGACCTGCCCCGCGCCGATGGCCAGGGCGCCGCCCAGCGCGACAAGCGCGTAGCCGAGCTTGGGCTTGCGGCGTCGTGCCGGGGCCGTCACCGGCCGCAGGCGCCGCTCGGGCGCCGTCTCCGGAGCGGCCGGCTGCAGCGGCAGGGTCGGCTTGCGGACTGCGTTCATGCTCATGCGCTCTCCCGCATCTTCTCGGCCGCGCGCAGGCGCACCGGTATCGCACGCGGATTGCGTGCGCGCTCTTCGTCGTCGGCGAGTTCCGCCCCCTTGGTCAGGATGCGGAATCGGGGGGCGTGCTCGGGCAGTTCGACAGGCAACCCGGCGGGCGCCGTCGAGGAGGAGGCGGCGGCGAAGGCCTGCTTGACCAACCGATCCTCGAGGGACTGGTACGACATCACCACGATGCGTCCGCCGACCGCGAGGGCGTCCATCGCGGCGGGGATCGCGTCAGCGAGGACGTTCAGCTCGGCGTTGACCTCGATCCGGAGGGCCTGGAACACGCGCTTCGCCGGGTGCCCTGATCGCTGCGCGGCCGCGGGGGTTGCGGCCACGAGGATGTCGACGAGCTCACCCGATCGCGTGATCGGCTGGTTCTGACGGGCGTCGATGATGAAGCGCGCATACCGGCCGGCGAGCTTCTCCTCCCCGTACCGTTCGAAGATGCGCCGCAGGTTTCCCTCGCTGTAGGTGGCGATGACCTCGGCGGCGGTGATGCCCTTCGTCTGATCCATCCGCATGTCGAGCGGAGCGTCCTTGGAGTAGGCGAAGCCGCGTTCGGCCTCATCAAGCTGCAGCGACGAGACACCCAGGTCGAACAGGATCCCGGCGGCGCCCTGAGCGTGCAGCCCGATCTCGTCGTAGACGGTGTGGACGAGCGTGACCCGATCCCGGAACCGGGCGAGCCGCTCCCCCGCGATCCTCAGCGCGTCGGTGTCACGGTCCAGCCCGATGAGGCGGATGCCGGGGAATCGCTCGAGCAGCGCCTCGGAATGGCCGCCCATGCCGAGGGTGGCATCGACGAGCACGGCGCCGTCCTCCTGGAGGGCGGGCGCGAGGAGCTCGACGCAGCGGTCGAGCAGGACAGGAGTGTGGATGTCGCGGAGGTTCATGATCTCTCTCGGGTCCGACCTTCGGCTCTGATCCCCCTCCGCATCTCGACCCGGCACCGGGGAAGTGTGTCGGGGCGGGAGCGGCGGGGCATCACAGCCGTGGTCAGAACAGTCCGGGAATCACCTCCTGCTCCAGCTCGGCGTAGGACTCCTCGCCGGCGGCGAGGTAGGCGTTCCAGCTCTCCGCGTCCCAGATCTCGGCGTGGGCGCCGACTCCGGTCACGATGAGCTCCTTCTGAAGACCCGCGTACTGACGCAGGTGGGCGGGGATGGTGATGCGGTTCTGGCTGTCGGGCATCTCCGCGCTGGCGCCGGAGAGGAACATGCGCATGAAGTCACGCGCCTGCTTGTTGGCGAGCGGTGCCTGACGGATCCGCTCGTGCATCGCCTCGAACTCGGCCGTGCTGAAGACGTAGAGGCAGCGCTCCTGGCCCCGGGTGACGACGATGCCGCCGCCCAGGTCCTCGCGGAACTTCGCGGGAAGGATGACCCGTCCCTTGTCGTCCAGCTTCGGTGAGTGCGTGCCCAGCAGCATCGGCCATCACCCCCTCTCCGTCCGGCCAACTCGAGGTGCGCCCCACTTTACTCCACTTTCCTCCACATTCCTACGACAAATCCAGGCTACCGCCACCCACTCCCGGGAGGACATCCACTCGTGCCCCGGAATTCCGAGGCCGAGAGGGGTGGAGGACCGGTGGAGGACAGTGGAGGGCTGGTGGAGGGCCGACGGTGCAGCACGCACGAAAAAGCCCGGATGCTCAGCATCCGGGCTTCGTGGTGGAGAGAAAGGGAGGGGTCAGTTGCCGTCCTGCCGCCGATCCCATCGGTCGTTCATGCGATCCATGAAGGAAGAGGAGTCCTGCCGCTTCGGGGCGGTGCGCGTGTGGGCCTCTGCCGGACCGCTGCGCCGGACCGGGGTGACCGCCAGCATCACTCCGCCGAGCATGGCCGCGAATCCGATCACGCCGACGACGATGCCCCAGACGTCCCCGAGGATGACGCCGACGACGAGTCCGCCGATGCCGGCGAGCAGGAGAAGGGCCCCGTAGACGAGGTTGCGATAGCTGAGCGTGCGATCACCCGACGGCGCGCTCACGACGTCGGCGTCATTGTGCAGGAGATGGCGTTCCATCTCGTCGAGCAGACGTTGCTCCTGTTCGGAGAGTGGCATCTCATCCCCCTCGGGTATCGTGCCCTCCAGTCTACGCGCGAGCGGCGTCCGGGGCTAGCAGTTCAGGCGTCTCATCCTTTACGTATGCTGGGAGTCGTGTCGTCCCCCTCCCCCTCCGTCCCTGACGCCGTGGCCGCGCGACTGGACCTCTTCCTCGACCGCATGCGAACGGAGTCGGCGGAGTACGGCGACGACGCCGTCGCCTTCCTCGACGCGGCGTCCGATACCCTCTCCGGAGGCAAGAGGCTGCGCGCCCGCTTCTGCCACGCAGGGTGGCGCGCCGTCTCCCGCTTCCGCGACCGCCTCGCCGCCGAGGACGACGCCCTGTGGGACCTCTGCGCGGCGCTGGAGATCTTCCAGTCGGCCGCACTCGTGCACGACGACCTGATCGACAACTCCGATACACGCCGAGGTCGCCCCGCCGCTCACCGAGCTCTCGAGGCGTCCCACCGCTCCGCCGGCTGGTGGGGAGACGCCGCCGCCTTCGGCCGAGCCGGCTCCGTGCTGCTCGGCGATCTCCTCGTCGCGTGGAGCGATGACCTCCTGGAGTCTGCGCTCGATGGGCACAGGGAGGCACGGACCGTGCGCGCCGAGTACGCGCGCATGCGGCGCGACGTCACGATCGGACAGTTCCTCGACATCGCCGAGGAGTCGGCGTGGAGCGTCAGCGACGACCGCGAGCATGCGGAACGGGCGCTCCGCGTGGCCTCGCTGAAGTCCGCGCGGTACAGCATCGAGCAGCCCCTCATCCTGGGTGCGAGCCTCGCCGGCGCGGATGCGGAGCAGACCTCGGCGCTGCGGCGCTTCGGGCACCCGCTCGGCCTCGCCTTCCAGTTGCGTGACGACGTGCTCGGCGTCTTCGGCGATGCCGCCGTCACCGGCAAGCCCGCGGGCGATGACCTGCGCGAGGGCAAGCGCACCGTGCTCATCGCCCTCACCAGGGAGAATCTGGACACCCCTGCGCGGCGGCTGCTCGATGAGATGCTCGGCGATCCCGATCTGACCGCAGCGCAGGTGTCGTTCCTGCAGGAGACGATCGCCGGGACCGGGGCCCTCGAACGGGTCGAGACGATGATCGCGGACTACGCCAGAGAGGCCGATCGCGCGCTTTCCGGAGCCCGGCTCGACGACGCCGCTGTCGGGGAGCTCCGCGACCTCGGCAGAGCAGCGACCGTGCGCTCCTCCTGAACGGAGCTCTCAGGCGAGGGTGCGCGCGAGCCGACGGACTTCGCTCTTGTGTCCGGCGAGCAGGGAGGCGATCGGGGAACGCCCGAGGGTCTCCTCCTCGGCGAGCAGCCAGTCGATCAGCTCGTCGTCGGAGAAGCCGGCATCCTGCAGGACGATGATCGTCCCGCGCAGAGAGCTCAGCGGCTGCCCGTCCACGACGAACACCGACGGCACCGCGAAGACGCCGCTGCGCCGCGAGCCGACGAGGTAGTGCTCGTCGATCAGACGACGCACGCGCCCGAGCGGCTCGCCGAGAACCTCGACGAGGTCGGGCATGGTCAGCCATTCGAGGGCGGAATCACGGGTTGCAGCGACGTTCTCAGACACGTTGCCACTATCTCACCTCGGCAGCCGGAGCGCATGTTCAGCACTTCCGTCACATTCGTCACACCCGTCACTTCTGTTGACATCTCTATACATCCGTGTCAGCGTGAAGTGCTCGAAAAGGGGGCTGACGTGATCTTCCAGACAGCCGTGGCCGGCGCTCTCGCCGCCACTCTGACGGCGACGCCCGCCGCCGCGCCCGCACCGCCGGTCGCGCCGCACGAGCGGCATCGTATCGCTCCGGTGCGCGTCGCGCCGACGCAGAACATCCCGCCCTCGCACATCGTGCAGCCGGGCGACACGGTCGCCGGCATCGCCGGTCGCTACGGACTCCGAACGACCGACGTCCTCGGCTGGAACGGCCTCACCTGGAGATCGGTCATCTATCCGGGGCAGAGCCTGCAGCTGCGCGCCGCCGCCGGGGCTCCCGCGCCGGCACCCACGCCGACTCCCGCGGCGACGAAGAGCCACACGGTCGTGGCAGGCGACACCGTCTTCGGCATCGCCCGGAAATACGCCACCTCGGTCAGCGCGATCCTCGCCGCCAACGCCCTTCCCGCCGGCGCCATCATCTACCCCGGGCAGAAGCTCGAGGTGTCCGGAACTGCTGCGCCCGCAGCCGCGCCCGCGGCGGCGCCGGCACCGGCACCGCACCCGCAGCCGAGCGGCGCGACACACACCGTGACTGCGGGCGAGACGCTGTTCTCGATCGCCCAGCGGTACGGGACCACCACGCAATCCCTCTTCGCCTGGAACGGCCTCGGCGCGTCGTCGATCATCTACCCGGGTCAGCGCCTCGCCGTGCAGGCACCTGCTCCGAAGCCCGCCGCCGCACCCACCGGACAGCGCAGTGCCACCCTGACAGCCGAGCAGGCGGCCAACGCCGCGCTCATCATCCGCGTGGGCCGCGAGCTCGGAGTCTCCGACCGCGGGATCGCCATCGCCCTCGCCACCGGGATGGTGGAGTCGGATCTCCGCAACCTCGACTGGGGGGATCGCGACTCGCTCGGGATCTTCCAGCAGCGCCCGAGCACCGGCTGGGGCACCCCGGCACAGATCATGGACGCGGAGCGGAGCACCCGCGTCTTCTACGGGGGCGCCGGCGACCCGAACGGGCATCTGACCCGCGGGCTGCTCGACATTCCCGGCTGGGAGTCGCTGGCCTTCACCGATGCGGCACAGGCCGTGCAGATCTCCGCCTACCCGGATCGCTACGGGCAGTGGGAGGCCCAGGCATACGCATGGCTCGCCCAACACGGGTGACGCCTGCGGAAATCCGGATGCCTCGAGGGGTGAGGCGTTCCCGGGGCTTTCAGCCAATCGTCCATAGACTTCTGTCGTGACGACCAATCATCAGGCCGACCCCCTCATCGGGCGGCTTGTCGACGGTCGGTACCGGGTGCGTGCCCGGATCGCCCGCGGCGGCATGGCCACGGTGTACGTCGCCACCGACCTCCGCCTGGAACGCCGCATCGCCTTGAAGGTCATGCACGCCCACCTCAGCGACGACTCCGCGTTCCAGAGCCGGTTCATCCAGGAGGCCCGCGCCGCGGCTCGCCTTGCCGACCCGCACGTGGTCAACGTCTTCGATCAGGGCCAGGACGGCGAGCTCGCCTACCTCGTCATGGAGTATCTGCCCGGCATCACCCTGCGGGAGCTGCTCCGCGAGCAGAAGCGCCTCACCGTCGCTCAGACGATCACCATCATGGACGCCGTTCTCGCCGGGCTCTCCGCCGCGCATCGGGCGGGCATCGTCCATCGCGACGTGAAGCCCGAGAACGTCCTGCTCGCGGAGGACGGCCGCATCAAGATCGGCGACTTCGGACTCGCCAGAGCGACGACCGCGAACACTGCGACCGGGCAGCAGCTGCTCGGGACGATCGCGTACCTCGCGCCCGAGCTCGTCACCCGCGGCACCGCCGACGCCCGCAGCGACATCTATGCGCTCGGCATCATGCTCTACGAGATGCTCGTCGGCGAGCAGCCCTACAAGGGCGAGCAGCCGATGCAGATCGCGTTCCAGCACGCCACGGAGTCGGTTCCCCGACCCAGCGTCCGCAATCCCGCGGTGCCGGAGCAGCTCGACGAGCTCGTGCTGTGGGCGACCGAGAAGTCTCCGGACGAGCGTCCGGACGATGCCCAGCAGATGCTCGAGCGCCTGCGCGAGATCGAGCGCGAGATCGGGGTCGCCCCCGCCGTGACCCGGACCACCGGCGCTTCCCGCGACCAGGCGGATTCCGGAGACCTCACCAAGGTCATGCCGGGCACCATGGTCCTCCCCGAGCCGGCGACGCCCACCTCCCCGGGGATCGACAACGCCACGATCCTCCGCCGGCGAGCCGCCAAGCGCCGCGCCCGAGGTACCTTCCTCCTCTCCCTCGTGCTGCTGCTCGCCGTCCTCGCCGGCGGCGTCGGATGGTGGTTCGGCTCCGGTCCCGGATCGCTGATCGCGGTGCCCGACGTGGCGGGCCAGACCTACGACGAGGCCGCCGCAGACCTCACCGAAGCCGGCTTCGAACCCGCCCAGCGCGACGAGTTCTCCGTGGATGTCGAGAAGGGGATCGTCATCGAGACGGACCCCGGCACGGGCACCCGGGTCGACAAGGGCACCACGGTCGCCGTGGTCGTATCGGCCGGCCCGGCCTCGCACGACCTCGCCCCCGTCGCCGGGGAGCCGGCCGACGATGTGCGGGCCGCATTGCAGGCGGCGAATCTGGAGATCACCGACGACGAGGAGTACTTCACCGACACCGCGGACGGGGCGGTCATCAATGTCCGCATCACCCCGCGGGACGGCGGAGATGCCTTCGCCTGCGACCAGGGCTGCACGGTCCACGAGAAGGACACGGCGACCATCCAGGTGTCGCGCGGCCCGGTCCCGGATGTCACGGACATGACGGTCAAGCAGGCCACCGAGACGCTCACCGGCAAGGGACTGAAGGTGGCGGAGGAGAACATCTACCGCCCGAGCGACTCCATCGGCAAGGACCGCGTCATCGGCTACGCGGACCGCGCCGAGGAAGGATCGTGGCGCCCGGGCGAGACGATCCAGTTGATCGTCTCCCAGGGGCCGCCGCTGTTCGACGTGCCCGATGTCTCCGGGATGACGCGCGACGAGGCAACCGGCGCGTTGCGCGACGCCGGTTTCACCTGGAGCTACACGAGCAGCACCGGTCTGCCCGACTCCGTGTGGGATCTCCTCGCGAACGAGAACACCCGCGTGGAGTCGTACAGCCCATCCGAACCGCAGCGGAAGGGCGCGAGCATCACGCTCACCATGAGCTTCGCCGGCTGACGCCGACACGACGAAGGGGCCGGAACATCATTCCGGCCCCTTCGTGCATCCGCACGTGTTTCCCTGTCAGCGCTTCTCGAGCTCCTCGGCCACGAGGAAGGCCAGCTCCAGGGACTGCATGTGGTTCAGGCGCGGGTCGCACAGGCTCTCGTAGCGAGTCGCGAGGGCCGCCTCGTCGATCTGCTCCGACCCGCCCAGGCACTCGGTGACGTCGTCGCCGGTCAGCTCGACGTGGATGCCACCGGGGAACGTACCCACGGCACGATGGGCCTCGAAGAAGCCGCGGACCTCGTCGACGACGTCGTCGAAACGACGCGTCTTGTACCCGGTGGGCGTCGTGATGCCGTTGCCGTGCATGGGGTCGGTGACCCACAGCGGCTGCGCACCGGACTCGCGGACCGCCTCCAGCAGAGGGGGCAGCGCGTCGCGGATGCGGCCGGCACCCATGCGCGTGATGAACGTCAGGCGGCCGGGCTCGCGCTCCGGGTCGAGCTTGTCGATGAGCGCCAGTGCCGTCTCCGGCGTCGTGGTGGGGCCCAGCTTCACGCCGATCGGGTTCCGGATCTTCGAGAAGTAGTCGACGTGCGCACCGTCGAGCTCGCGCGTGCGCTCCCCGATCCACAGGAAGTGGGCCGAGGTGTTGTACGGCGTGTCCGTCCGGGAGTCGATCCGCGTCATCGGGCGCTCGTAGTCCATGAGCAGACCCTCGTGGCCGGTGAAGAACTCGACCCGCTTCAGCTCGTCGAAGTCCGCGCCGGCGGCCTCCATGAACTTGATCGCACGATCGATCTCGGCGGCCATGCGCTCGTAGCGCTGGTTGGCGGGGTTCTGGGCGAAGCCCTTGTTCCAGGAGTGCACCTCCCGGAGGTCGGCGAATCCACCCTGCGTGAAGGCCCGGATGAGATTCAGCGTCGAGGCCGCGGTGTGGTAGCCCTGCAGCAGACGACCGGGGTCGGCCTGACGCGAGCCCTCCGTGAAGTCGTAGCCGTTGACGATGTCGCCGCGGTACGCCGGGAGCGTGACGTCGCCACGCGTCTCCGTGTCGCTCGAGCGCGGCTTGGCGAACTGCCCGGCCATGCGCCCCATCTTGACGACCGGCATGGAGGCGCCGTATGTGAGCACCACGGCCATCTGCAGCACCGTCTTGATGCGGTTGCGGATCTGCTCGGCCGTCGCGCCTGCGAACGTCTCGGCGCAGTCGCCGCCCTGCAGCAGGAAGGCCTGTCCGGAGGCTGCCCGGGCGAGACGCTCGCGGAGGTTGTCGACCTCACCCGCGAAGACCAGCGGCGGAAGGCTCGAGATCTGCCGGGAGACGTCGGCGACGCGGTCGGCGTCTGGCCACTGCGGCTGCTGCTTGATGGGAAGCGAGCGCCAGGCATCAAGGGCTTCGATGTGGTGCGGGAGCATGCGTCCAGCCTAGTGGGCGGCGACACCGCCGAGACGCGCCCCGGAGCCTATGTGACGCGCGCCGGGAGGCGGTCCTTGACGGTCGATGCGTAGACGTCCTCGTACTGCTGCTGACCGAGTCGCTGTAGCGCCACCATGATCTCGTCCGTGACGGAGCGGAGGATGTAGCGGTCGTTCTCCATGCCGGCGTAGCGGGAGAAGTCGAGCGGCTCGCCGATGACGATCCCGACCCGCATGACGCGCGGGATCCGGCGGCCGATGGGCATGGCCGTGTCGGTGTCGACCATGATGACCGGGATGACGGGGACCTTCGCTTCGAGCGCCATCCGGGCGATGCCGGTGCGGCCGCGGTAGAGCTTGCCGTCGGGGCTTCGGGTGCCCT
The DNA here is from genome assembly GCF_004794355.1 of Microbacterium sp. K36. Taxonomy (NCBI): domain Bacteria; kingdom Bacillati; phylum Actinomycetota; class Actinomycetes; order Micrococcales; family Microbacteriaceae; genus Microbacterium; species Microbacterium sp. K36. Next base: position 63,710 of record NZ_SSDN01000101.1, read on the forward strand.
CCGGATAGATGCCGAGCAGGTCACCCCCACCGAGGACCTGGAGGCCGGTGTTCAGGGAGGCCTCCGAGGCCTTGCCACCGGAGCGATCGATGGGGATCTGGCCCGTCGCCTTCATGAAAAAGCGGGTGGACCATCCCTTCAGGCCCCGTCCGGTGAAGTAGTCACTCTTCGCGAGGAACGACATCGACCGATCGATCACGAGGGGCAGGAAGATCGAGTCCGCGAAGGAGAGATGGTTGCTGGCGAGGATCGCCGCCCCGGTCGCGGGCACGTTCTTCCGCCCCACGATCCAGGGGCGGAACACGGCCTTGACCACGGGGCCGATCACGACGTACTTCATCAGCCAGTAGAACATCGAGGTGAAGTCTAGCGCCGTGATGCACATCACCCCACGTTTCTCATCTCTCGACCCCGGAAGCGACTGAGTTTCACCCTGACCGCGACCGGGTGCCATGCCCTAGACTCGGACCAACGCCCGTGCCCGACCGGTACCGAAGGAGCTGCCGTGGTCCAGTTTGAAGTCCCCGCGATCGTCCCCGCCGATCCCGACGCGAACGTCGCCGACCTGCTTGCGAAGCGCGTCGAGGCGACTCCCGACCGGGCGTTGTTCTCCGTCCCGCAGGGCGACGGATGGCGCGACATCTCCGCCGCCGATTTCGAGACCGCCGTGATCGCGCTCGCGAAGGGCTTCGCCGCCGCCGGCATCCAGCCCGGCGAGAAGGTGGGCTTCCTCGCCCGCACGACGTACGAGTGGAGCCTCGTCGACTTCGCACTGTTCTACGCCGGCGCCGTGATGGTGCCGATCTACGAGACGAGCTCCCCGTCGCAGATCCAGTGGATCCTCGAGGACTCGGGCGCGATCGCGCTCCTCGTCGAGTCGCCGGAGCACTTCGCCCGCGTCGACGAGGTGCGCGGCGACCTGCCGCTGCTCCGGGAGGTCTGGCAGCTGCATCTGGGCGCCATCGACACGCTCACCGCGCAGGGGGCCTCGGTCTCCGACGACGAGATCCAGCGTCGCCGGAACCTCGCCGTCGGCTCGGACATCGCGACCCTCATCTACACCTCGGGCTCCACGGGACGACCCAAGGGCTGCGTGCTCACGCACAGCAACTTCGTCGAGCTGTCCCGCAACTCCGCGAAGGCCCTCGACGAGGTGGTGCAGACCCCTGGCTCCTCCACCCTGCTCTTCATCACGACGGCGCACGTCTTCGCGCGCTTCATCTCCATCCTCAACGTGCACGCCGGGGTGCGCACCGGCCACCAGCCCGACACGCGTCAACTGCTGCCGGCCCTCGGCTCGTTCAAGCCCACCTTCCTCCTCGCGGTCCCCCGCGTGTTCGAGAAGGTCTACAACTCCGCCGAGCAGAAGGCCGAGGCGGGTGGCAAGGGCAAGATCTTCCGCGCCGCGGCCGACGTCGCGATCGAGCACTCCCGGCTGCTGGAGGAGGGCAAGAAGATTCCGTTCGGCACGAAGCTGAAGTTCGCGCTCTTCAACAAGCTCGTCTACTCCAAGCTCCGTGAGGCCATGGGCGGCAACGTCGTCTACGCGGTGTCGGGCTCCGCTCCCCTGGGCGCGCGCCTCGGCCACTTCTTCCACAGCCTCGGCGTGGTGATCCTCGAGGGCTACGGTCTGACCGAGACGACGGCGCCCGCGACGGTGAACCTCGCATCGAAGTCGAAGATCGGCACGGTCGGGCCCGCCCTTCCCGGCGTCGGGGTGCGTCTCGCCGACGACGGCGAGATCGAGGTGCGCGGCATCAACGTGTTCAAGGAGTACTGGAACAACCCCGAGGCCACCGCCGAGGCGTTCAGCGAGGGCGGCTGGTTCCACACCGGTGACATCGGCAGCTTCGACGCCGACGGATTCCTCACGATCACCGGGCGCAAGAAGGAGATCATCGTCACGGCGGGCGGCAAGAACGTCGCTCCGGCCGCCCTCGAGGACCCGATCCGCGCGAACCCGATCGTCGGGCAGGTCGTCGTCGTCGGCGACCAGCGTCCGTTCATCTCGGCCCTCGTCACCCTCGACCCTGAGATGCTGCCGACCTGGCTCGCGAACAACGGCCTCGACGAGAAGATGACGCTGGCAGAGGCCTCGACCAACGCGCAGGTCCGCGCCGAGGTGCAGCGCGCCGTGGACGCGGCGAACGAGCGGGTGTCGCGCGCGGAGTCCATCCGCAAGTTCACGATCCTGGACTCGGAGTGGACGGAGGCCTCGGGCCACCTCACCCCGAAGCTGTCGATCAAGCGGAACATCATCATGAACGACTTCGCCGACGAGATCTCCGCGATCTACGACGAGCCCGTCGCCACCACCAACGTCGCGATCGGCGGCTGACACCCTCGTCGACCCACCCCCTTCTGACCGAACCGGCCCCTTGCGCTCGCGCGCAAGGGGCCGGTTCGTACGTAAGGGGGTGGGTCGGGGCTAGAACCAGGAGCTCTCGCGCACCTCGCGCATCGCGATCTTCCGCGTCTCGGGGTCGAGCCGGGAGAGGAAGAGCTTGCCGTCGAGGTGGTCGGTCTCGTGCTGGAGCGCCTGCGCGAGCAAGCCCTCCCCCTCGAGCACCACCGGCTGCCCGTCGAGGTCGATCCCCTCGACCCGGGCCCAGGGGTGGCGCTGCGCGTCGTGCCAGAGTCCGGGCACCGAGAGGCACCCCTCCCCTGTCGGCTCGGGCTCGCCACGCACCTCCGTGAGCACGGGGTTGAGGACGTACCCGATCTCGCCGTCGACGTTGTAGCTGAAGGCGCGGAGCGCGACGCCAATCTGCGGGGCCGCCACACCGGCGCGACCGGGGAGCTCGACGGTCTCCAGAAGGTCGGCGACCAGGGCGCGCACGCCGTCGTCGATCTCCTCGATGGGCGCGCACACCGTCCGCAGGACCGGGTCGCCGAAGATGCGGATCTCTCGGACCGTCATCAGGCGGCCTTCGCCCGGAGACCCTCGACGAGGTGCGCCGCGAGTTCCCGCGCCGCCTTCCGCGTCTCGGGAAGGAGGTTCGCGAAGACGATCGTCCCGCCCGCGGCGATCTGCGGGTCGTACGGCACGCGCACGACACTGCGGGCCCGCGACGCGAAGTGCGCCTGGAGCTCTCCGAGACGCACGAGCGGCGTGCCGGGCGTGGACTGGTTGAGCACCACGATCGCATCCCGCGCCTGCTGCGCGTACCCGTTGGTCTCCAGCCACGTGAGCGTCTCGGAGGCCAGTCGCGCCTCGTCGACGCTGAGACCGGAGACGATGACGATCTGGTCGGCGAGGTCGAGGGTGGCCGACATCACGGAATGGACGATTCCGGTGCCGGTGTCCGTGAGGACGAGCGAGTAGTAGTGCGCGGCGACGTCGGCCACATCGCGGTAGTCGCTGTCGCTGAAGGCCTCGGCGACGCGGGGATCGGCGTCGGACGCGAGCACGTCGAGGCGCGTCGCATCCCGAGCGACGATGGCGGAGACGTCGTGGTAGCCCCGCACGTCGTCGCGGATGCGCACGAGGTCGCGCACGGACTTGCCGTGCGGCGCGCGCTGGACCCGGTCGGCGAGCGTGCCGCGGTCGGGGTTCGCGTCCACGGCGATGACGCGGTCCTCACGCGCGTCCGCAAGGGCCATGCCCAGGAGCGCCGTGACCGTGGTCTTGCCCACGCCGCCCTTGCGGGAGAGCACCGGCACGAATCGGGCACCGCCGGCGAGCGGGGCCGCGATGCGCGCAGTCAGCTCCTTGCGTTCGCGGGCGCGACGACCGTCGCCGATGTTCAGCCGGCGACCGGACAGCGTGTAGAGCAGGTGGCTCCACCCGCCTTCGGGTTCCGGCTTGGCCACGCGGTGCGGGTCGAGGAGGCGATCGGTGGTAAGGAGGTCCGCGGACTCGCGAGCGGACTCCCCCAGCTCCCCCAGACGCTTCGCGGTGAGCTTCACATCCGTCCGGGGCGCCGGACGTGCGGGCTCGGAGGCGGCGGGCTTGTCGTCGGATGCGGGCATCGTGGTCTCCTTCTGCACGGGCACCTGCGGGGCACGCGCCGGTTTCGCGGCCGGGACCTCCGCACGGTCGGCATCAGCCTTCGCGAGGAAGAGGGCGGCCGCCTTCTCCTCGGCGCCCCGATCCGGTGCGGCAACCGCCGTCCGCGCGGGCTCCTCCACCACGACCGCATCGATCACGTCGTCGATGCGCGGCGGATCCAGGACGGGCGTCGGCGTGGCGGGGAGCGTGAGGTCGTCGACGACGAGGTCGATGCCGACCTCTCCCTCCACCACACCGTCGTCGGCGAGGTCCTCGTCCTCTTCCGCCGGCAGGGTCACCCGCACCTGCGCGGTCCCGCCGAGGATGCCGATGCCGGCGGTGTCGACGGACGCAGCGTCGTCGAGCACCCCCAGCGGACTGTCCTCGGGATCGGCGTTGTTCTTCGCGGTCACGTGTCACTCCAACCTGTGCGGGCCTCGGGATGCGCCCAGGGTGCGCGGCCTCGCCCGGACAAGATTAGTGCGCCGGTCGGATCACGACCAAAAGATCACCCGCGTCCACCTGCTGCGTCTCGGCGATGGCATGCCGCTCGACGACGCCGTCCACGGGGGCGGTGATGGCGGCCTCCATCTTCATCGCCTCGATCGACGCGACCGGCTCACCGGCCCGCACCGTCGCCCCCACCTCGGCCTTGAGGGTGACCACTCCGGAGAACGGCGCCGCCACCTGGCCGGGGACGGACGTGTCCGCCTTCTCCACCTCGTGTGCATCCACGGAGATGGAGCGATCCCGCACGAACACGGGCCGGAGTTGACCGTTCAGGGTCGTCATCACGGTCCGCATCCCCTTGTCGTCCGCTTCGCCGATGGCTTCGAGACCCACGTAGAGCTGCACCCCGCGGTCGATCTCGATGAGGTGCTCCTGGCCGGGGACCAGCCCGTAGAGGTAGTCGCTCGTGTCGAGCACGGACAGATCGCCGTACTGCTCCCGTCGCTCCGTGAACTCCGCCGTGGGGGCGGGGAAGAGCAGCGTGTTCAGGCGAGAACGGCGCTGGGCGCTCGTCCCCGCCAGCTCCGCCTCGTCATGCTCCGTCAACGCCGTGAGCCCCGTACGCACGGAACGCCCGGCGAGCACCTTGGAGCGGAAGGGCTCGGGCCAGCCACCGGGGAGGTCGCCGAGCTCTCCTGCCATGAACCCGACCACGGAGTCCGGCACGTCGTACTTCTCGGGGTTCGCCTCGAAGTCTGCGGGATCGGCCTTCACCGCGGCGAGGTGCAGAGCGAGGTCGCCCACGACCTTCGACGACGGGGTGACCTTCGGCACGCGTCCGAGGATGCGGTCCGCGGCGGCGTACATGTCCTCGATGAGCTCGAAGTCGTCCGCGAGGCCGAGAGCCTTCGCCTGCTGCCGGAGGTTCGACAGCTGTCCGCCGGGGATCTCGTGGTGGTACACGCGCCCCGTGGGCCCCGGCAGCCCGGACTCGAACGGCGCGTACTGGCGACGCACCGCCTCCCAGTAGGGCTCCAGATCCGAGACGGCCGCGAGCGAGATGCCACTGTCCCGCTCCGTGTGGGCGAGGGCGGCGACGAGAGACGACAACGACGGCTGACTGGTCGTGCCGGACAGCGGGGCCGACGCGGCGTCCACCGCATCGACGCCGGCGGCGCTGGCCGCGAGCAGGGTGGCGAGCTGTCCGCCCGGGGTGTCGTGGGTGTGCAGATGCACGGGCAGGTCGAAGCGCTTCCGGAGCGCCGTGACGAGCTTCGCGGCCGCGGCGGGGCGGAGCAGGCCCGCCATGTCTTTGATCGCGAGGACGTGCGCGCCGGCGGCGACGATCTGATCCGCGAGCCCGAGGTAGTAGTCGAGGGTGTAGAGCTGCTCCGCCGGATCCAGCAGATCGCCGGTGTAGCAGAGCGCGACCTCCGCCACCGCGGTCCCCGTGGCGCGGACCGCCTCGATCGCCGGGCGCATCTGCTCCACGTCGTTGAGCGCGTCGAAGATGCGGAAGATGTCGACTCCGCTCGCCGCCGCCTCCGCGACGAAGGCCTCGGTCACGGCCGTCGGGTACGGCGTGTAGCCGACCGTGTTCCGCCCGCGGAGGAGCATCTGGATGGCGACGTTCGGGAGGGCCGCCCGCAGCTTATCCAGTCGCTCCCACGGGTCCTCTCCCAGGAAGCGGAGCGCGACGTCGTACGTGGCGCCGCCCCAGGCTTCGACAGAGAGCAGCTCCGGCGTGAGCCGGGCGAGGTACGGAGCGGCGGCGACGAGGTCCTTCGTGCGGACCCGGGTCGCGAGCAGCGACTGGTGCGCGTCGCGGAAGGTCGTGTCGGTGATCGCGAGGGCGCTCTGCGCGCGGAGGTCGCGCGCGAACTCCTCGGGACCGACCTCGAGCAGCCGCTGCCGGGATCCGGGCACCGGTTCGGCCGCCAGATCGATGAGCGGCAGCTTGGTCGCGGGGTCGATGACGCCGGGGTGCGCGCCGTGCGGCTTGTTCACCGTCACGTCGACGAGCCAGTTGAGGATCTTCGTCCCGCGGTCCTTCGACTCGCGTCCGCGGAGCAGCTCCGGGCGCTCGTCGATGAAGGACGTGCTGACATCGCCCCGGATGAACGCCTCGTCGTCGAGCAGCGCCTGGAGGAAGGGGATGTTCGTGGAGACGCCGCGGATGCGGAACTCGGCGAGGGCACGGCGCGCGCGGGCGACAGCGGCCGGGAAGTCGCGGCCGCGGCACGTGAGCTTCGCCAGCATCGAGTCGAAGTGCGGGCTGATCTGGGCACCCTGGTGCACGGTGCCACCATCGAGACGAATCCCCGCGCCGCCGGGCGAGCGGTAGGTCGTGATCTTCCCGGTGTCGGGCCGGAAACCCTGCGTCGGGTCCTCCGTGGTGATGCGGCATTGCAGTGCGGCGCCGCGCAGGTGCAGGTTCTCCTGCTGCAGTCCGAGCTCGGCGAGGGTCTGCCCCGCGGCGATGCGCATCTGGCTCTGCACGAGGTCGACGTCGGTCACCTCCTCGGTGACCGTGTGCTCGACCTGGATGCGCGGGTTCATCTCGATGAACACGACCTCGCCGGCGCGCTCCCCCGCCGTCTCGAGCAGGAACTCGACGGTCCCCGCGTTCTCGTAGCCGATGGAGCGGGCGAAAGCCACGGCGTAGCCGTGCAGGGCCTGGCGCACGTCGTCATCGAGGTTGGGGGCGGGAGCGATCTCGACGACCTTCTGATGCCGCCGCTGCACGGAGCAGTCCCGCTCGAACAGGTGCACCGTCTCGCCGGTCTTGTCCGCGAGGATCTGCACCTCGATGTGCCGCGGCCGCACGACGGCCTGCTCGAGGAACATCCGGGGGTCGCCGAAGGCGCTGCCGGCCTCCCGCATGGCCTCGGCGAGGGCCGGTCCGAGATCGCCGAGCGTCTCGACGCGCCGCATGCCGCGGCCTCCGCCTCCGGCGACCGCCTTGGCGAAGAGGGGGAACCCGATCTCCTCCGCCTGGGCCACGAGCGCATCGACGTCGTCCGAGGCTTCGGTGGATCGGAGCACGGGGACGCCCGCTTCGACGGCGTGACGCTTCGCCTCGACCTTGTTGCCGGCCATCTCGAGGACCTTCGCCGGCGGCCCGATGAAGACGATGCCGTTCGCCGCGGCCTTCTCCGCCAGCTCCGGATTCTCCGAGAGGAAGCCGTAGCCGGGGTAGATGGCGTCGGCGCCGGCCTCGGTGGCCACGCGGATGATCTCGTCGACGTCGAGATAAGCGCGGACGGGGTGGCCGCGCTCGCCGATCTCGTACGCCTCGTCGGCTTTGAGCCGGTGGACAGAGCCGCGGTCCTCGTGCGGGAAGACGGCGACGGTGCGCGCCCCCACCTCGACCGCTGCCCGGAATGCCCGGATCGCGATCTCGCCACGATTCGCCACAAGGATCTTCTGGAACATGCACACCTCTGAGAGCTCGATGCACGGCCGAGGCACGCACATGGGGCGGGGCTGAGTGTTCCCCCAGCCTAGGGGAAGGTAACGTGGTCTCCGTGCACGTACTCAGCGTCAGCTCTCTCAAGGGGGGCGTCGGCAAGACGACCGTGACACTCGGGCTGGCCTCCGCGGCTTTCGCCCGAGGTGTCCGGACGCTCGTCGTCGACCTCGACCCGCAGTCCGACGTCTCCACCGGGATGGACATCCAGGTCGCGGGACGACTCAACATCGCCGATGTGCTGGCGAACCCGAAGGAGAAGACCGTCCGTCAGGCGATCACCTCCAGCGGCTGGGCCAAGGTCCACCCCGGCACGATCGACGTGCTGATCGGCAGTCCGTCCGCCATCAACTTCGACGGCCCGCACCCGAGCGTCCGCGATGTGTGGAAGCTCGAGGAGGCGCTCGCAGCGGTCGAGGCGGACTACGACCTCGTGCTCATCGACTGCGCGCCCTCGCTGAACGCCCTCACCCGCACCGCGTGGGCGGCGAGCGACCGCGTCATGGTCGTCACCGAGCCCGGCCTCTTCTCCGTGGCGGCAGCAGACCGTGCCCTGCGTGCGATCGAGGAGATCCGCCGCGGCCTCTCCCCGCGCCTCCAGCCGCTGGGCATCGTGGTCAACCGCGTGCGCCCGCAGTCGATCGAGCACCAGTTCCGCATCAAGGAGCTGCGGGACATGTTCGGCCCTCTCGTCCTCTCCCCGCAGCTGCCGGAGCGCACCTCCCTCCAGCAGGCGCAGGGCGCCGCGAAGCCGCTGCACATCTGGCCCGGCGACTCGGCGCAGGAACTCGCTGCAGACTTCGACCAGCTCCTCGACCGCATCATCCGCACGGGTCGGATCCCCGTCCCGGAGACCGGACCGCAGAGCTGAGACCCCGGAACGACGAAACGGCCATCCTCTCCGAGGGTGGCCGTTCTTCGTGGAGCGGGAGCCGTCAGGCGGAGCGCTTGGCGCGACGGGCGGAGAGCTCGTCGACGGGGTCGGGAGCAGAGGCGTCGAAGGCGACGAGCGTCGACTCCACCTCGCGCAGGACCTTGCCGACCGCGATACCGAAGACACCCTGACCGCGGCTGACCAGGTCGATCACCTCGTCGTTCGACGTGCAGAGGTAGACCGAAGCCCCGTCGCTCATGAGGGTCGTCCCCGCGAGGTCGCGGATACCGGCGCGGCGGAGCTCGTCCACCGCGGTGCGGATCTGCTGCAGGGAGATCCCGGTGTCGAGCAGGCTCTTCACGAGCTTCAGGACGAGGATGTCGCGGAAGCCGTAGAGGCGCTGCGAACCGGAGCCGTTCGCGCCGCGCACCGTGGGCTCGACGAGCTCGGTGCGGGCCCAGTAGTCGAGCTGGCGGTACGTGATGCCGGCCGCACGGGCCGCCACGGCACCGCGGTAGCCGACCTCGTCGTCCATCGCGGGCAGACCGTCGGTGAAGAGGAGTTCGGTCACGAACCGCGGGTCGCCTGCGAGCTCATCCGCATTCATCTGAAATCCTCCCTGGAACGGTTATCTCCACGGTAGAGCAGGGTCCCGGCACCGGCAACGACATCCGTGCGACGCCGAAGGTGTGTCGCAATCAGTTCGTTACGAAAGGATCCGCGTGAGTGCGTCCTTCACGAACAAGGTCCGGACGTCGTCGATCCGTGTGGCCAGTTCCGGCGCGAGTTCGTTGGCGCGCGCCCGCGAGGCGGCATCGGTCCGGCGCAGCAGCGTGGAGAGCGCCGACTCGATGAGCGACACCTCGCGCTCCGCGCCCTGTCGCAGAGAGCGGAGATGACGCGGCTCGATGCCGTGCCGGTCGAGGGCGACGAGCCCGCGGAGCAGCGCGACGGTGGAATCCGAGTAGGTCTCCTGCGCGGTGATGACCCCGGTGCTGATGGCGTCGTTGAGCAGCTGCGGGCCCGCGCCGGCTGCGGCCAGCAGCTCGTCACGGCGATAACGACGCGGGGCCGGGGCGATCGAGGGCGGCGGCGTGAGCGCCGCCGTCTCCCCCGAGGCCTCCGCCTCGTCGAGCTGCTCACGGATGACGCTGAGCGGAAGGTAGTGATCCCGCTGCAGCGTCAGTCCCAGACGGAGCCGTTCGATATCGGCGGAGGAGAACTTCCGGTAGCCGGACTCGGTGCGGGAGGGCCGGACGATGCCCTGCACCTCGAGGAACCGCAGCTTGCTGGAGGTCAGGTCGGGGAACTCCGGAGTGAGACGTGCGAGCACCTGACCGATACTCAGCAGGCCCGCGGACGCCGAGCGTTCGCGGGCGGGAGTTGCCGCCATCAGGCGTTCGCCGCGCGGTCGAGCGGGGACGCGAAGAAGTTCAGACGGAACTTGCCCACGCGCAGCTCGGAGCCGTCCGCCAGGGGGCTGCGGTCCACGCGCTCCCCGTTCACATAGGTGCCGTTGAGGGAGCGCTGATCGATGATCTCGAACGTCGTCCCGGTCCGGGTGATCTCCGCGTGACGGCGGGACACCGTGACGTCGTCGAAGAAGATGTCGGCCTCCGGGTGACGGCCGACGGTGGTCACGTCGGTGTCGAGGAGATACCGCGCGCCGGCGAGCGCTCCGGAACGGACGAGCAGCAGAGCCGAGCCCGAGGGCAGCGCCGCGATGGCCGACTGCTCGACATCGGTCAACTCCACGCCGAACGGGACGAACGACAGATCGGAATCGTGTCCGAACGTCTGCGTCACATCGTGTCTCGGCTCGCCGGAGCGATGGATGGCGGCTTCACCGGCCGGTCGGCTGTCGCTGTCTGTCACTGTGCCCTCCTGGTCGTCCAGACTATCCGATCCGGAGGGGTGCGCGGGAGGCCGCTTTCGCACTCAGCGGTCCCATACCGGGGATTCATAGGCTGGACTCGTGAAGACCACAGCTCTGCGCCGCCCGGCGGCCCCGATCGCCCTCGCAGCCACCCTCCTCGCCGCGTTCCTCGTCCTCTTCTCCCCGCTGTCGGCTTCGGCCCACGACGCCCTCGTGTCGTCGTCGCCCGCGGCGGACAGCAGTGTGGAGACCCTGCCCGCGGAGCTCACCCTGACGTTCAGCGCCAAGCTCATCGACGGGGAGGGTGCGACGGAGCTCACCGTCACCGATCCTGCCGGCGAGTCCGTGATCGACGGCGCCCCCACGGTCGACGGGGCGATCGTGACCCAGCCCCTGACCGGCTCGGGGCCCGCCGGCGAGTACCGCGTCGTCTGGAAGGTCGTCTCGAGCGACGGCCACCCGACGTCCGGCGAGTTCTCCTTCACCGTCACCGCCGGCGACGAGGGCGCCGCGACGGGCGAGCCCACCACCGCTCCCCCGACCGCAGCACCGACGACGGAGCAGACCGCTACGCCCGAGGCGACCGCGACGACGGCACCGGACGCGGGAAACGACGCCGGAGCCCCTTCGACATGGATCTGGGTGCTGGTGATCCTCGGCGTGCTCGCCGCGCTGAGCGTGGTCGTCTGGCTCATCGTGCGCCGTCCTCGGGGACCGGCTCCCACCGATTCCGACGCCCCCTCGGAGCGATAGGCTTAAGGCATGCCACATTACGACGTCGTCATCCTTGGTGCAGGTCCTGGCGGATACGTCGCTGCGGTTCGCAGCGCACAGCTCGGCCTGTCCACCGCGATCATCGAGGAGAAGTACTGGGGTGGTGTCTGCCTCAACGTCGGCTGCATCCCTTCCAAGGCGCTCCTGAAGAACGCGGAGATCGCGCACACCCTGAACCACAAGGCCGACTTCTTCGGGATCTCCGGAGAGTTCACGATCGACTACGGCAAGGCGTTCGACCGCAGCCGCGTCGTCGCGGACGGCCGGGTCAAGGGCATCCACTTCCTCATGAAGAAGAACAAGGTGACCGAGTACGACGGCCGCGGCACCTTCACCGGCCCGAAGGCCATCTCGGTCGCGAAGGCGGACGGCTCCACCGAGGAGGTCACGTTCGACAACGCGATCATCGCGACGGGATCGAAGGTGCGCCTGCTCCCCGGTGTGCAGCTCAGCGACAACGTCGTGACCTACGAGGAGCAGATCCTCTCCCGTGAGCTGCCGAAGTCCATCGTGATCGTCGGTGCCGGCGCCATCGGCATGGAGTTCGCCTATGTGATGACGAACTACGGCGTGAAGGTCACGATCATCGAGTTCCTCGACCGCGCCCTCCCCAACGAGGACGCCGACGTGTCGAAGGAGATCACGAAGCAGTACAAGAACTACGGCGTCGACATCCTCACCTCCACCAAGGTCGAGTCGGTCGTCGACAACGGTTCCTCCGTCACCGTCTCCTACACCGGCAAGGACGGCCAGCAGGCGTCGATCGAGGCCGACAAGGTCCTCATGTCGGTCGGGTTCGCCCCGAACGTCGAGGGTTTCGGACTCGACAAGACCGGTGTGAAGCTCACGGAGCGCGGCGCGATCGACATCGACGACCACATGCGCACGAACGTCGAGGGCATCTACGCCATCGGCGACGTCACCGCCAAGCTGCAGCTCGCGCACGTCGCCGAGGCGCAGGGTGTCGTCGCGGCCGAGACCATCGGCGGCGCCGAGACCATGACGCTGGGCGACTACCGCATGATGCCGCGCGCGACGTTCTGCTCCCCGCAGGTCGCCTCGTTCGGGCTCACCGAGCAGCAGGCCAAGGACGAGGGGCGCGAGATCAAGGTCGCGACCTTCCCGTTCATGGCCAACGGCAAGGCGCACGGCCTCGGCGAGCCGGTCGGCTTCGTCAAGCTCATCGCCGACGCCGAGCACCTCGAGCTCATCGGCGCGCACATGATCGGCCCCGACGTGTCGGAGCTGCTGCCCGAGCTGACCCTCGCGCAGAAGTGGGACCTCACGGCTCTCGAGCTGGCCCGCAACGTGCACACGCACCCGACGCTGTCGGAGGCGCTGCAGGAGGGCTTCCACGGCCTGGCCGGCCACATGATCAACTTCTGATCCGACGCCTCGAGAAGGCCCGGTCCGCGCATCGCGGACCGGGCCTTCTCGCGTCACAGGCCGCGCATCGTGATGAGGCCGGTCGTCCACCCGCGCAGCGCCGCGGAGCCGAGCACGCCGACCAGCCCCTCCCGGACGGCGACGACCGGCGCGATCGCCGGAGCCCCCATCGCCATGAAGAACGCGGAACGGCGATGCGCCCTCTGCGTTGTCCGCCGGACATCTCGGGCGAAGCCGTCCAGGACGGGGACGGCGCCCCGGTCGGTCCGGCGCAACGCGTCCCGCAGCCGGAGCGCATCCGCCCAACCGAGGTTCATGCCCTGACCGCCGATCGGGCTCACCTCGTGCGCGGCGTCCCCGAGCAGGACGATCCGTCCGCGATGCAGCCGCCGTGCCGCGTGCTGAGCGGCGCGGAACGACGACACGGGCGCGGCGGGGTCCACGTCGAGGGCGTGCCCCGTCCGCTGCGCGACGAGGCCTGCCAGCTCAGCGGCCGATGTCACCGTCCTGCCACGGTCTTCGCGCACCACCCAGCGGTGCCGCCCGCCCGGCAAGGGGAAGGACTCGACGAGGCCGTCCGGCTCGAAGTACAGCACGGCGCGATCGTCGGCCTGCGGGGCATCAACGTCGAGCATCGCGTAATCCGCGCTCCCCGACCGTGGGTCCCAGCCGGCACCGAACGCCGTCCGGAAAGGACTCCGCACGCCGTCGGCGACGACCACGATCGACGCCGTCTCCTCGCCGCGTCCCCTCTCGCCGTCGATCCCGACCCGCACGAACGGACCCTCGTCACGGAGAGACCGGACGGTGCGACCGGACTGGAGCGCTTCGGGTCGCAGCGTCCGGAGACGGCCTCGCAGCAGCTCCTCGGTGCGTGGCTGCGCGAGCGTGAGGATCGGACGTTCGGAGGTGAAGGTCAGGGCGGCGAGCCGTCGGCCGCGACTGCGGACCTCCCCGCCGGACAGCAGGAGCGCCTCGGAGCGCACCTCGGAGCCCACCCCGGCCGCATCGAGGGCATCGAGCCCCGGACGGTGGATCCCGATCGCGCGCGTCTGCGTGCCCGGTTCCGTGCGACGCTCGCACACGCGCACCCGGCGGCCGTCCTGCGCCACGAGGCAGGCCAGGAGCAGCCCGACCGGGCCGCCCCCGACCACGAGGACGTCATGGTCGACCATCTGCGCCCTCCCAGCGCAGCTCGAGCCGTGCGGGTAGGTGCGACCGCACCTCCCAGTCCGACGGGGCCGCGGCCGCGAGCTCCTGCGGGGTGTACGAGCGGCGGATGCTCAGGAGACCGTCGACCCGGATGAAGGACCCGGCGAGGAGGTTCCGCGCGAACGGCCAGGTCCCTGCCGCGAACGCCCCATAGGCCAGACGGCTGCGGGCGATGTCGTGGTGGGTGACGAGTCCGCGATCGCCCACCAGGGCACGGGAGTCGTCGAGCACCGCGTGCAGCGCTGCGGCGTCGAGGTGATGGAGGACGTGGTTGGAGAGCACGACGTCATAGGTGTCGCCCGCCGCCACGAGGTCGCCGGAGAACGCGTGGCGATAGCGGATCCCCGCGCCGTCGTCGTGTGCTGAGGCCCAGCGGATCGCGCGCTCGTCGGCGTCCAGGGCGGTGATGTCGGCACGGAGGCCGTCGCGCCGCAGTCTCCGGAAGAGGTCGCGACACAGGTCTCCCCCGCCGGCGCCGATGTCGAGGATGCGCAGCGGACGCCCGGCCGCCGCCCGCGGACGGATGTCGCGTCGGTACAGCCGCCCGGGGCGCGAGACGACCGCGTTGACGGCGCTGAAGCGTCGGTACGTGCGACCGAGTGCCTCGTCGTCGGCGGCGGGGTCGTCCATGAGCTCGACGAGGTCGGCGGCGCGCGCCGACAGATCCACGCTCACGGTGCGGGAGCGACCACGGTCAGCAACGCGCTCTCGGCGGTGAGGCCCGGCCCGAAGGCCATCGCTGCCACGCGGTCGCCGGGCTCCGCACCCTCCTGTTCGAGGATGCGTTTCAGCACGAACAGCACCGTCGCGCTCGACATGTTCCCGAACTCCCGGAGAGTCTCGCGCGCAGGCCGCAGCTGGGCGTCGCTCAGCGCCATCCGCTCCTGCACGCGGTCGAGGATGCTCCGTCCGCCGGGGTGGATCGCCCAGTGGCGCACCCTCTCGCCCACCCGTCCCGCCGCGAAGGCCTCCGCCAGCCCCTCCTCCCGCCCGTAGAGCGGCGCGAGCGCCCCGATGATCGACTCGCCGATGATCTGCGGGACGGCGGTCGACAGGATCATCTCGAAACCGGAGTCGCCGATCGTCCAGGCCATGTCGTCCACGCCCTCCGGCACGATCGCGGTGTGGAAGCCGTCGAGCCGGAGCGCGGGGACGGCCGTGGGCAGGTCCCGTGCCGTCACGATCCCCGCGGCCGCCCCGTCGGCGAACAGGGAGGAGGCCACGATGGTGTCCGGATCCTCGGAGGAGCGCAGGTGCAGCGTGCACAGTTCGACGCTGACGACGAGGACGACCGCGTTCTCATCGGCCGCGCAGAACTGTGCGGCGGCGCGCAGAGCCGGCATCGAGGCGTAGCATCCCATGAAGCCCAGATGGTAGCGCTGCACGGAGTCGGACAGGCCGAGCCCGCGCACGATCTCGTACTCGGGTCCCGGGGCGTGGAAGCCCGTACAGGAGACCGTGATGACGTGCGTCACGTCCGCCGGGTCCAGGTCGGGATCCGCCTCGAGGGCGCGGCGCGCTGCCTCGACGAAGAGACGGGACGCCTCACGCGTGTAGACGTCATTGCGCGCCTTCGTGCCCGGCGCCAGCAGCCTTCCCGAACCGCGGTCGTAGAACAGCGGCTCGTCCGGAGCGGCGTCGTCGGCGAGCTCCGCGATCACGGTGTGCCGCGTGTCGATGCCGGAGACGTTGAACGACGTCGCCACGATGCGCTGCGCCAGCCGTCCCAGGCCGGGCTGCGCGGCGAAGACGTCGCGCACCTGCTCCTGCACGAGGACGGTCTCGGGGACGATCGTCTGCAGCGATCGGAGCACGGGCGGTCGACTCATGTCGTCACTCAATCACCCCGGAAGCCCACCCGGAAAGGGGTTGCATCCGGAGGGCCGCCGACCTAGAGCCCGAGGGCGCGGGCGAGCTTCGAATCGGAGCCGGCCTCTCGTCCGCCGGCGGCGCGCACGGCGGTCTCGATCACCGCGAAGAACGCCGCCCGACCGGCGTCGTCGGACGGAGCCGCCGGGCCGAGTTCGACCTCCCACTCCCGCCACGCCCGACGTGTTCCGCTGCGCAGGTCGGTCGCGCGCACATGGTCGTCGACGAACTCCGCCACGACGCCGCCCGGTCCGGTGAGCAGGTAGGCCGTCCGGTCGTTCTCGATGCGTGCGAGCGGCTCCAGCGGCGCGGTCGTCCAGGTGGTGATCGCCTCACGCACCGCCGTCGGGATCTCCTCGCCACCGAGGGGCCAGCCCTGCTCGACCCGGCCGTCGCCCTGCCGCGGACCCTTGATGTGCCATCCCTCGTCCGGTCCCCCGGAGCGACGGCGCACCGCGACGCCGGCGCGGGCCAGCGTTCCGTCCGCGGTGTCCAGGTAGCGGGCGTCGAGAGCGCGGTGCTCGCCGGGCGAGACGGCATCGACGCCGGGGATCGCCGTCCAGTCGGGCAGGGGCGTCCCCTCGTCGACGTCGTACTTGCGCTCGACCTCGACGGTGCGAGAGGGCTCAGTCATCCTCGAGCGTGAGGTCCTCGAGGGCTTCCTCGAACCAGTAGTCGATCTCGGTGGGGCCGTCGCCCTCGCCCGTGTTCTGCGCCTCGCCGCGGCGGTTGTAGACCACCTGCGTCTCGCTGTAGGGGACGATCAGCTTGTCGTCCGCGTCGTCGTCGAGGGGGATGATCTGCCCGTCCAGCGGGCCGCCGTGAAGTCGTGCGAGTGCCATGTGCCCAGGGTAGCGCCGCCCTCCCTCATTCGGGGCGACCTGCCCGGTCAGCCGCCGAGGACGCCGAGGACCGCCCCCGCGATCATCCACGGGCCGAAGGCGATGCGGGTCCTCCGGTCGGCCCGTCCCGCGGCGAGGAGCACGAGCGCGTAGACCGCTCCGAGCACGAAGGCGGACGAGGCCCCGAGGAGGAACGCGCCCCAGCCGTGCCAGGCGAGGACGAGCCCGATCACGAGGGCGAGCTTCACATCGCCTCCACCCATGCCCGCCCGGCTGAGCAGCCGCAGGGCCGCGTAGAAGCCGCCGAGCACGAGGGCCCCGAGCAGGCCCCGGCCCAGCGCGGCCGCGTCGGCGGTGACGACGGCGTCGGCGGCCGCCGCCAGGAGCAGCAGGAACAGGGTCGGCAGCACGATGCGGTTCGGGAGTCGGTGCGTGCGGGCATCGATCACGGTCAGCAGGATGCCGATCGCGAGGAGGCCGCCGTGCACGAGACCGACGAGGGCGAGACGGATGTCCATCCCGGCAGGTTAGGGAGATCCGGGAGGGCGCGGAGAGCCCTGTGGACAACCCGCGAGGCGATGTCGGATGTACGAACTAGCGTCAGTCGCGCCACTTGCTTTATTCGTACATATCTTCGAGGATGGACACATGGGGATCGGGCTCGATGCGATGACCGCGCTCTCTCCGACCAGCGACACCCGCGCCGGAGAGGTCCTGCGCCTGCGCCGCGAGATCAGCCGGATGCAGCGGCGGCGCAGCGAGCATACGCTCCTCCCCCTCGATCCCGCCTTCGCCGCACTGCTGCCGGAGGAGGGGCTGCAGACGGGCACCTCGTACACCGTCTCCCCTTCGCCCGCCCTCGTGCTCGCGCTGCTCAGCGCCTCCTCCGACCGCGGGCACTGGTGCGCGGTGATCGGCATGCCCACCCTGGGTGTCGAGGCCGCTGCCGCCTACGGCATCGATCTGAGCCGCCTGATCCTCGTCCCCGACCCGGGGGACCGCTGGCTCGCCGTCGCATCCGCGCTGGCCGAGGTGGTGCCCCTGATCGTCGTACAGCCCACGACGAGGGCACGGGACGCCGATGTGTCCCGACTCAGCGCCCGTCTGCGCGACCGCGGGTCCACGCTGCTCGTGGCGGAGGAACCGGGCGCGGGGCGCTGGGCGCAGAGCGAGGGGACCATCCGGCTCCACGACCCGGACTGGCAGGGGCTCGGCGAGGGGTGGGGACTGCTCTCGGACTGCACGGTGACGGTCACGGCGCGGACCAGGCACAGCCCCCGCGCCTCGAGCGTGCGCGTGCGACTGCCCGGCGGACACGGAGCCGTGGAGACCGTGGCCGCAGAGCTGACCGCCCTGCCGCCGCTCGCCCCCTCTGCGACGGACAGCGCTGAGGCCAGGTCGTCCGACCTCCTCTTCTGGGCGGAGGCAGGATGAACGCCCCTCTCCGTGTCCTCGTCCTCTGGTTCCCCGACTGGCCGCTGCGAGCAGTGCTGGGCGGAGGGCTGCATCCGCCCACGGCCCTGGTGCAGGCCAACACGGTCGTCGCCTGCACCGCATCGGCTCGCGCGCACGGCGTCCGCATCGGGCAGCGTCGCCGCGTCGCCCAGGGACTCCTCTCCTCGCTGCAGGTCCTCCCCCACGACGCCGAGAAGGACGAGCGCGCCTTCGTCCCGGTGCTGCAGCTCATCGAGAAGCACGCCCCGGGCGTCACGCTGCTGCGCCCCGGCCTCGCGATCCTGCGCGCCCGCGGGATCGCCCGCTATCACGGCGGAGAGGCCGAGGCGGCGACAGCCCTGTCCGCGATCCTGGCCGCTGCCGGCTTCCCCGAAGTGCGTGTCGGCGTCGCCGACGGACCCTTCACCGCCGAGATCGCGGCCCGAGGAACGGCGTCCTGCACGGTCGTGCCCCCGGGCGGCTCCCGCGAGTTCCTGGCCCCCTATCCCGTGCAGGTGCTCCGTGACGAGCAGATCAGCGATCTCCTCCTCCGCCTCGGCGTGCGCACTCTCGGCGAGTTCACCGCACTCGCCCCTCTCGACGTCCGCGACCGCTTCGGCGAACACGGCGCCCGCCTGCAGGCCCTCGCCGCCGGAGCCGACTCCCGACCACTGGCTCCCCGCCCGCCCGACCCCGAACTGGCCAGGACCATCGAGTTCGAGTCCCCTCTCGGAGGTACCGACCAGATGGCCTTCGCCGTGCGGCAGACCGCCGATGCCGTGATGCTCGCACTGGCGGACGCGTCGCTCGTGTGCACCGAGGTGCGGATCGACCTGACCGACGACGACGGCGCCGTCCACTCCCGCACCTGGCTGCACCCGACGAGCTTCGACGCCGCCGACCTCGTGGACCGCGTGCGCTGGCAGTTGGAGGCGCTGGCCGCCCTGACCGCGAGCGAGCCCGTCGACGAGGCGAGGGCATTCGGGGGCATCGTGGCCGCCCGCCTCCTCCCCGTCGCGGTGGACGATGCGGCCCATCACCAACCGGGGCTCTTCGGCTCGGGCACCGATGAGCGACTGCATCACGCGGTCTCACGGGTGCAGACCATGCTGGGGCATCAGGGCGTGGTCACCGCCGCCCTCTCCGGAGGGCGCTGGCTCGCCGATCGTCAGGTGCTCACGCCGTGGGGCGAGCGCCCGGTCCCGCCTCGTGATCCGCGGTCCCCCTGGCCGGGAAGTCTTCCCGACCCTCTTCCCTCCGAGGTGTTCCGCCCACCGCGCCCCATCGGCGTCGTCGCCGCGGACGGGAGCACGATCGACGTCGACGATCGTGGCACCCTCACGCATGACCCCGCCCGCATCGACGGGGCGACCGTGCAGGCCTGGGCCGGCCCGTGGCCCGTGCACGAACGGCGCTGGAGCACGGGCGGCGGCAAGCGAGGCCACCGACTCCAGATCATCGACGACCGCGACCGCGCCTGGCTCGTCTTCCTGGCCGGCGAGCGCTGGTGGGCTGAGGGGAGGTACCGCTGATGGGCTGGCACAATCCGCCGTTGACCTGGGATCAGCTCGAACGCACCCTCAGCGGAGAGCCCACCCCCGCAGCGACCTCCGCGCCGCCGGGGCTCCGACCGGACCCCGGGCCGGTGAGTCGTCCACGGAAGCGCGTCCCCCCGTCCCTCCCGGAGCGTCCGGAGGAAGCGGTGCCCTATGCCGAGCTGCACGCGCACTCGTCCTACTCCTTCCTCGACGGGGCCTCCTCCCCCGAAGACCTCCTCGCGGAGGCCGAGCGTCTCGGTCTGAGCGCGCTCGCCCTCACCGATCACGACGGGTTCTACGGCGCCGCACGCTTCGCCGAGCTCGCCGAGCTCATGGAGCTGCGGCTGCAGACCGTCTACGGCGCCGAGCTCTCCCTCGATCTGCCCTCCGCTCCGCAGGGGGCCGCCGACCCGCCGGGCACGCATCTGCTCGTGCTCGCCCGGGGCCTCGAGGGATACCACCGTCTGTCGGGGGCGATCACCGCGGCCCAGCTCCGCGGCGGGGAGAAGGGTCGCCCGGTCTACGACCTCGACGAACTGGCGGCGACCGCCGACGGGCACTGGACGATCCTCACCGGCTGCCGCAAGGGGGCGGTACGACAGGGGCTGGAGGCCGGAGACGCCGCCGCGCCGCTGCGCCATCTCGTCGACCTCTTCGGACGCGACAACATCGCCGTCGAGCTCTTCGACCACGGCGATCCGCTGGACACCCGGCGCAACGACGCCCTCGCCGATCTCGCCCGCCGGATGCGGCTCCCCGTCGTGGCGACCAACAACGTGCACTATGCCCGCCCGGACCAGGCCCCTCTCGCCGAGGCGGTGGCCGCGGTCCGCGCGGTCCGGAGCATGGACGAGCTCGACGGCTGGCTGCCGGCCCACGGCGGCGCTCACCTGCGCAGCGGGGCGGAGATGACGGCGCGCTTCCGGCGGTACCCCGGTGCGATCTCGCACGGCCTGGAGCTGGCCGCGGCCTCGGCCTTCCCGCTCCGGATGGCCCGGCCCGCCCTCCCCCGTCAGGACGTCCCGCCGGGGCACACCCCGATGAGCTGGCTGCGTCACCTGGTCTGGGAGGCGGTCCCGTCGAAGTACCCGCGGCTGGACGAGGACGGCCGTCGGCGCATCGCCCGCGAGCTCGACGTGATCGAGGAGAAGGACTTCCCCGGATACTTCCTCATCGTGCACGGCATCGTGGCGGAAGCCCGGCGACGCGGCATCCTCTGCCAGGGCCGGGGTTCCGCGGCGGCGAGCGCGGTCTGCTACCTGCTGGGCATCACCGCGGTCGACCCGATCCTCTACCGTCTCCCCTTCGAGCGCTTCCTCGCCACCACCCGCACGGAGGAGCCGGACATCGACGTGGACTTCGACTCACGGCGACGGGAGGAGATCATCCAGTGGGTCTATCGGGAGTACGGCAGGGAGCGGGCGGCCCAGGTGGCGAACGTCATCCAATACCGGCCGAAGAACGCGGTCCGCGACATGGCCAGAGCCCTGGGGCACTCTCCGGGACAGCAGGACTCCTGGTCGCGGCAGGTGGACGGCTGGGGATCGGGGCTCGAACCTGTGGAGGGCCACGACATCCCCGATACTGTGCTCGACTACGCGGCTGAGCTGCTGAAGGCTCCACGGCATCTGGGGATCCACTCGGGCGGCATGGTGCTCACAGCCCGGCCGGTCGGTGAGGTGGTGCCGGTCGAGCACGCCCGCATGGAGGACCGCACCGTCATCCAGTGGGACAAGGACGACGCCGCCTTCATGGGACTGGTGAAGTTCGATCTGCTCGGTCTGGGCATGCTCGCGGCGCTGCAGCACTGCTTCGACCTGGTCCGGGAGGCGACGGGCGAGGAGTGGACGCTGGAGACCCTGCCGAAGGAGGAGGCCGGCGTCTACGACATGCTGTGCCGGGCCGACTCGATCGGCGTCTTCCAGGTGGAGTCCCGCGCGCAGATCGGGCTGCTCCCCCGGCTGCAGCCGCGACGCTTCTACGACCTCGCCATCCAGATCGCCCTCATCCGCCCCGGACCCATCCAGGGCGGCGCCGTGCACCCGTTCGTCCGTCGGAAGATGGCGAAGGACAAGGTGGACGAGGCGAACCGGGAACGGGAGGCAAGGGGCGAGCCCCCGGAGGAGTTCCCCATCCCCTACCCGCACAGCGACCTCGAGGACATCCTCGCGCGGACACTCGGCATCCCCATCTTCCAGGAGCAGCTCATCCAGATGGCCACGGCCGTCGGCGACTGCACGGCCGACGAGGCCGATCTGCTGCGCCGGGCGATGGGATCGAAACGGGGTCTGGAGAAGATCGAGAAGGTCAGGGACAAGCTGTACGCCGGGATGGCCCGCCGCGGGCTGGTCGACGAGGCCGCCGACCGGATCTACGCGCAGATCCAGGCGTTCTCGAACTTCGGCTTCGCCGAGTCCCATTCCCTGTCCTTCGCGCTGCTCGTCTACGCGAGCTCGTGGTTGAAGCTGCACTATCCGGCCGCGTTCCTCGCGGGCCTGCTGCGGTCGCAGCCGATGGGCTTCTACTCCCCTGCGACCCTCACGGCGGATGCCCGTCGGCACGGTGTCGAGGTCCGTCGCCCGGATCTCCATCTCTCCTCCGCCACCGAGACCCTCGAACCCCTCACGCCGGACGCCGCAGGGACGACCGGGAGAGACGACTGCCTGGCCGCCCCGCAGCCGCCCGTGCACCGCTTCGACCGGAACGCACCGGACGAGTCCGCGGCGCACCGGCGGGACGGACGGTTCGCGGTGCGCCTGGGACTCAGCGGCATCCGCGGGATCGGGGTGCCGATGGCGGAGCGCATCGTCGCCGAGCGGGAGGCGCACGGTCCCTACCGCGATCTGCACGACCTCGTGCGCCGGACCGACGCGACGGCCGCTCAGTTGGAGGCCCTCGCCACCGCCGGAGCCTTCGCGTGCCTCGGATTGGAGCGCCGGGAGGCCATCTGGCTCGCCGGAGCCGCCGCGGAAGACCGCGCCCGGTTCCTCCCGGGGACCACGGTGGCGGTGCAGCCGCCGCTGTTCGCCGACCAGACCAGCTACGAGCGACTCTCGGCCGACCTCTGGGCGACCGGTATCTCGACCGACGACCACCCGATGACGCACTTCCGCGACGACCTCCGGGCTCGCGGCGTCCTGACGGCCGCGGACCTGCAGCGGCACGAGACCGGACGACGCGTCGAGGTGGCCGGTCTCGTCACCCATCGACAACGACCCGCCACGGCCGCCGGCGTCACCTTCGTCAACCTCGAGGACGAGAGCGGGTTGGTGAACGTGATCTGCTCGACGGGGGTCTGGGGTCGGTTCGGTCGAATCGCCCGGGAGTCCCCGGCGCTCATCATCCGCGGCATCCTCGAGCGCTCACCGGAGGGGGTCGTCAATGTGCTCGCCGACGCCTTCGAAGACCTCCGCACGGGGGTCATGCACCGCTCGCGGGACTTCCGATGAGTCCAGTGCCCGAGGTGCCCGGTGCCCGAGGCGCCCGGCTTCCGGCGATCACCAGAAGCGTTCGGGCTCCTCCTGCGCGGGACGGTCCGATCCACCCCAGCGATCTGCCTCGGCCTTGGCCGCGTTGACCGCCGCGTCCGCGCCGCGCAGAGCGATGCCCGCGCCGCTGGCCGACGGCCCGATGGGGTCGATGAGCAGCGACGTCCGCGGAGCGACGCCCACGGCCACCGTGCAGTCGAGGACCCGGCCGATCCAGTGCGTCACCTCGGCTCGCGGCTCCTCGGCGCGGCGGTAGCGGATGCCGGTGTCCAGATCGAGCAGCGAGAGGACGACGGGCTCCTCCGTCTGCGGGTCCACGAGTTCGGAGACCTCGACCCGGTGCCCGACCGGGAGTGCGACCTGACCAGCGAAGACGAGCATCCTGTCCATGCCCCCACCCTACGGAACGGCCCGTATCGGCGACAGAGCCGGGAGCCGCGCAGAATTTTCGAAGAAATCTTTGTCCCCCAAATGGCGGACAAGGGGATTAAGGGATATTCTGCTCTTCGTAGCGGGGGCTACCGGCTGAATCTCTGGGGGATCAGCCGTAGAGACAGCGAGACTTCGCCGCCTCCCCAACCGTCCGGGTAGGACGGTGAGCCCTCTCGGCAGCACCGGGTTGGGGCGGTCCCGTCGAGAGGGCATACCCCGCGGCTAGCCGCCGTCTCGCCGAGCGTCAACCCCGGCGAGGGCGCGCACCGCTCAGGCTACGGTCGTTCGCCATGACGCCTCTCCCCTGTCTCGAACGCCACCCCGGCGCACCTGCCGCCGGAGGCCGTCAGTCGTCGGTGGGCTCGTCGAGGCCGTCCTCATCCAGCGGCACCTCGATGCGCTGTTCCGCGGCGTCCGCGGGGTCCGCCTCGATGGGATGCGGCTCCGGCGCCGAGGGGGTCGGCACTTCCGGGTCCTCGGGAACCTCCTCCGCAAGGCGCTCCTGCTCCTGCAGGTCGGCCTCGGGCTTCACATCGTCGATCGGATGGTCATTGAGAGACATGGCTCCTCCTCGTTCGGTGTGGGTGCCTCCAGCCTGCCGAGGCCGCACGACAGCGGCAAGGGGCTTGACCCGACGGAGGCGGCCGTGACGAGGAAGAGCGGGCAGGGCCGGGCACGCATCGGCGTCTCCGGGTGGCGGTACGCCCGGTGGCGCGGGGACTTCTACCCGCGCGGCCTGCCGCAGCGCCGAGAGCTCGAGCACATCGGATCGCAGTTCCCCACCGTCGAGCTCAACGGCTCGTTCTACTCGCTGCAGCGGCCCGAGAGCTACCGCCGGTGGGCGGCGAGCGTTCCCGACGACTTCGTGTTCGCCGTCAAGGGCTCACGCTACGTCAGCCACATGCTGCGGCTGCGCAACGTCGAACAGGCGCTGGCCAACTTCTTCGCCTCGGGCGTCCTCGCCCTCGGTCCACGCCTCGGCCCGATCCTCTGGCAGCTCCCCGCGCGGCAGCATTTCGACGCCGAGCTCGTGGAGGCGTTCCTCGACACCCTCCCGCAGACGACAGCGGAGGCACTCTCCCTCGCCCGACGGCACGACGAGCGGCTGCAGGACCGGGCGTGGCTGGAGATCGATGCCGACCGCCCGCTCCGGTACGCCCTCGAACCGCGTTCCGATTCCTTCGCCGACCCCTCGAGCCTTCGCCTCCTGCAGGAGCACGGAACCTCTCTCGTCATCGCCGACACCGCCGGGACCTGGCCGCGGTTCGACGCCCTCACCGCGGACTTCGTCTACATCCGTCTCCACGGCGCGCAGATGCTCTACCACAGCGCCTATACCGAGGAGGAACTGCGGGAGTGGGCGAGGCTCATCCGCGGCTGGGCCGACGGGACCGGCGCCGACGACGGGAAGCCGCGCGACGTCTTCGTGTACTTCGACAACGACGCCCGCGGGCACGCACCCCACGACGCCCTGGCGTTGAGCGCCCTCGTGGCGGACACGCCCTCCTGACGCGGCGAGCGCGGCGGCTACCGGTCGCCGACGTGACCCGGAGCGGTGAGCGACAGCACCCGCTCGACGAACGCCGCGTACTCCTCCATGTAGTGCGCGAGGAACTTCTCAGTGTCGGCGTCGTGCACCTGCCCGTCGGCGCCGAACACCTCGGGCCGGAACGTGATGTATGCCTCCGGGGCGTTCAGCTGCGGCGCATTGAGGAAGCTCAGCACGCTCCGCATCGACGACTGCATCACCGCGGTGCCGATCGCTCCGGTCGAGGCGCCGATGATGCCGGTGGGCTTGCGTGCGAACGAGTTGTGCCCCCAGGGTCGCGAGCCCCAGTCGATGGCGTTCTTCAACGCCCCGGGGATCGAGCGGTTGTACTCCGGCGAGACGAGCAGCAGACCGTCCGCCCCCTCGATCGCACTCTTGAACGCGGTGACCGCAGCGACCGGTTCGAGCTCGTCGTCGCGGTTGTAGAGCGGGAGATCCCGGATGGGGATCTCCACGAGCTCCAGGTCAGGCGGCGCAAGGCGCACGAGCGCCGTGGCGAGGACGCGGTTGATCGAGTCCGATGCGAGGCTGCCGATGAGGTAGCCGATCCGATGGGTCATGGTGAGGTCCCCTCGTCTCCGTGCATCTCCAGGATATCGCCGGGGTGGGGGCTTGCCACAAGGGCCCCCTCACGGGGCAGAATCGACGGCTCGCGTGCCCCCGCATGCCCTCGCGAAGGAGACCTCCGGTGCTCGACCCCTTTGTCCTGTCCGCCGACCAGGCGGCGAAGTCCGCGGATGACCTCATCGCTGCCGACCGCGCCCACCTCCGACGCCTCAGCGTCGCCCTCCGCCGGGAACGCGACGCCCTGACCGCTCGTCTCGCCCTCGTGCGCCGGCAGGCCGCGGAGGCCGGCGTCACGGCGGTCGATCGCGACCTGGAGATCCGCCGCCTCAGCGCGACGCTGCGCCTGCGGGAGCGCTTCGGCATCGACATGTGTCTGGGGCGGATGACCCCCGCGGCAGGACCACCGGTATACATCGGTCGCGCCGGGGTGTCCGACGCGGACGGCACCCGCCTGCTGGTCGACTGGCGGGCTCCGGCCGCGGAACCGTACTTCGCGGCGACCTGGGAAGACCCCCGGGGCCTCCTCTCCCGGCGACGGTACCGGTGGAAAGGTGGCAGGATCACGGATTACTGGGACGAGGCCCTGGCGCCCGAGGGTCTCGACGGCGCTGCCTCCCTCGACGACCAGTCCGCGTTCCTCGCGAGCCTCGATGCGTATCGCACCGGGCGGATGCGCGACGTGCTGGCGACCATCCAGGCGGATCAGGACGCCATCGTGCGCGCCCCTTCCCCCGGCGCTCTCGTCGTGGACGGCGGTCCCGGTACCGGCAAGACGGTGGTCGCGCTGCATCGGGCGGCGCACCTCCTGTACGCCGAGCCGCGGCTGACGAACGGAGCCGGGGGCATGCTCCTCGTGGGGCCGAACCCGCAGTACCTCGGCTACGTGGAGGACGTGCTGCCGAGCCTCGGGGAGGACACGGTGAGGTTGTGCACCCTGCGCGACCTCACTCCCGAGGGCGCGGACGCCATCCCGGAGGCGGATCCCCGGGTGGCTGAGATCAAGCAGCGCCTCGACTCGGAGCAGGTGATCGCCGCGGCGATCTCGGCGCTGACCCGGCCGCCGACGCACGCTCTCCGCCTCGAGACACCGTGGGCCGATCTCTGGGTGAGCCGAGAGGACTGGGCCGATCTGTTCGCCGCCGCGGATCCCGCGTCCCCGCTCAACGAGGCTCGCGACGAGGTGTGGGAGGAGGTGCTGGAGATGCTCGTCGACCAGGTCCGCGACCCGGAGATCCCGGAATCCTCGATCCGCCGGTGGCTGCGGCAGGACGACGAGCTCACGGGGACGTTCCGGCGGGCGTGGCCGCTCCTGTCCCCGGCCGCGGTGGTCACCGCTCTCTGGGCATCGCCGACGCTGCTCGCGCAGTGCGTCCCGGACCTCCCGTCCGAGGAGGTCGCCCTGCTGCACCGGGTCGAGGGGGCGCCGTGGACAAATGCCGATCTTCCGCTGCTCGACGCCGCACACCGCCGGATCGGCGACCCCGACCTCGTGCGCGAGCAGCACCGCCGACAGGTCACGGCCGCCGCGGCGGAGGAACAGATGTCCGCGGTCGTCGACCGCCTCGTCGAGAGCGACGACAGCGAGATGAAGGTGATGTCCATCCTGCGGGGTGAGGATGCGCGGAACGTCCTCGCCGGAGCGGACGTGCCTCCCCCGCTCCCGGCGGACGAGCTCGCGGGCCCCTTCGGGCACATCGTCGTCGACGAGGCGCAGGAGCTCACCGATGCGCAGTGGCGCATGCTGATCGCGCGGTGCCCCTCTCGCAGCTTCACCGTCGTCGGCGACAGGGCCCAGGCACGGAGAGCGTTCCCGGAGTCCTGGGCGGATCGCCTCGAACGCCTCGGCCTACGGAACGTGCGGGTCGCCTCGCTCCGGGTCAACTACCGCACTCCGGCCGAAGTGATGGCGCTGGCCGCACCGACCATCCGCCAAGCGCTGCCCGACGCCAATGTCCCGACGTCCGTGCGGGAGAGCAGCATCCCGGTCCGGCACGGCGCGGTGGCCGAGCGCGACGAGGTGCTGGAGGCGTGGCTCGCGGCGAACCCGGAGGGAGTCGCCGCGGTCGTCGGCGACCCCACCTTCGCGCCGAGTCGTCGGGTCCGGGTACTGACGCCGGAGGAGACCAAAGGACTGGAGTTCGACCTCGTGGTCCTCGTGCGCCCGGAGGCATTCGGCTCCGGGCGCACGGGGGCGGTCGACCGCTATGTGGCGATGACCCGCACGACGCGCGAACTCTTCATCTTGCGCTGAGCAGTCGTGGAGCTTCAGACGTCGTCCGGGTCGCCGCCGTCGGTGATGGTGCCGGTCGGCTCGCTCTCCTCGATCTCATGGCGGGCACCGTGCTCGGAAGCCAGTGCTTCCCCCTCCTCGATCGCCTCGTCACGGCTGGTGTAGCTGCGGGAGAGTTCCGGCGCGCCCTCCACCTCGTTGACCCAATGGCCGTTCTTCGACCGGGTGACGATCGTCGTGATGGCCATCAGACGTCCCCCGGCCCCAGGTCGCCCTGGCCTTCTTCGCCGAGATCGGCGAGAACCGGATCCTCCCCCTGGCTCTCGGGCTGCGGGGTGGAACCGGGCAGGTCCTCCGCCGGCACCTCGTCGTCGGGATCGGGGATCTCGTCGGGATCACGGCCGGTGGCGGTCGATGCCTCCAGATCCTCCGGTGCCGCACCGTCGTCGAGGGCTTCCGTGCGCTCCCATTCCGTCTGCGCGGGATCGTTGCCGGGGTCGGCCTCGGTGGTCGCGTCGCCGTCGCGCAGCGGCTGGCCGCCGACGTCGTCGGGTGTCGATTCCATGTCTCCTCCTTCGATCGGGCTGCCCCCAGTCTCCCGGCCGGAACCGGACTCGCCGAGGGGCTTGAGGAGACCTCGCCGAGCAGCTAGGTTCCGAAGCTTCGTGGGACCCGGCGTCAGTTGCGCCCGGCCATCACGCCGCCATCGGCATCCCAGACTGCCCCGGTCACCCAGCCCGCGCGGTCGGACAGCAGGAACGCGGCGACCTCGGCGATGTCCTCGGGGGTTCCCACGCGGCCGAGCGGGTGGAAGGCGTCGAAGCTCGACACGACCCCGTCGACCTCGTCCTTCGGGATGAACCCCTCGTAGATGGGTGTGCGTACGACCGCGGGAGCGATGGCGTTCACGCGGATGCCGTGCGACGCGAGCTCCATCCCCAGGTGCTGCGTGAGCGAGTGCAGACCGGCCTTGGCCATCGAGTACGCCGAGGACGGCGTCGCTGCCACGGCCTGGTGCGCCCACATCGAGCCGAGGTTGACGACGGCTCCGCCGCGGCCCGTCGCCACCATGCCGGAGACCACCGTCTGGGTGACGAAGAAGGTCGCCCGGTTGAGGTCGAGATACGCGTCGTAGTCGGCCTCGGTGTGCTCGAGGAACGGCTTCGGTGCGAACACGCCCGCCGCGTTGACGAGGAGGTCGGCACCGGCGTGCTCGGCGGCGAGCCGGGCCCGGAGTGCTTCCACGCTCGCGAGGTCCGTCAGATCGGCCTGCAGGGTGGTCGCCTCGATGCCCTGGTCGACGAGGGAGACGCGCGCCGCCTCCAGCTTCTCCTCGCGTCGACCGACCACGACGACCGCGGCCCCCTCGCGTCCGATCCGCTCGGCGATGGCGAGACCCATCCCGCTCGTGCCCCCGATCACGATCGCGGTGCGTCCGGTGAATTCCTTGTCGAGCTCGGCCATGGTGCGGCTCCTCTCCGTCCTGGACGGCGGGTGCCGTCGCTCCTCCACGCTACGAAGCGGGAGCCGTGTGGAGTAGACGAGGGAACGTGATCGAGTGATAACGCCTGTTTATGAGTCGACGGCAGCCGGGTCCAGGGAGAGCGCGGCGGTGAGGTCGGCCAGATCGTGGGCGAGCGGGGAGGAAGGGTCCCAGACCGCCTCGTAGAAGATCTCCACGTCCATGCCCCGTTCACGCAGCGGGCGGTGCGGCGCGTCCGGGGAGGCGAGCTTCGAGCGCGGGATGACCGCCGTGCCCAGGCCCAGCTTCGCCCATTCCTCGAGCACTCGATATGTCGCCGCCTCGCCGTCGTAGGCACTCAGCGGCACGTCATTCACGGCGAAGAGGTCGGTGGTGAAGGTCGTCAGCCCGCACGTGTCCGGCATCAGGATCAGGGGTGTGTCGGTGAGGTCGCTGAGCTCGACCGCGCCGCCCTGTGACGGCTCCTCGTCCACGACGACCACCGGCTCCGCATCGACGATGCGGTGCCGGAAGCGGGGCATCGGCGCGACGGAGGGGATGAGGATGAGGTCCAGCTCCCCGGCGGAGAGCTCGCGCCGCAGGTCGGCGACGTTCGCCTCGCGGAGGACGAGCTGCCGCGGCGCCGGCGGGGCGGGAAGCGCGCACACGGCCGTGTAGGCGCGCGCGACGATGGCCGGATTCATGAGCGGCGAGACGCCGACCCGCACCCGAGCGTCAGCCGACCGGTTCCAGCGCGCGGCTTCGGCGGCGACCTGGTCCACGGCAAGGAGCGCGCGGTCGATGACCGGGAGGAGATGTGCGCCGAACGCCGTCGGGACGACTCCACGGGGCGAGCGCTCGAACAGGCGCTCCCCCAGGCGGTCCTCCAACTTGGAGATCCCGGTGGAGAGGGCCGGCTGCGTCACGCCGTAGGCACGCGCGGCGGCACCGAAGGAGTGCGTCTCCGAGACGGCCTGTGCATAGCGGAGGGCTTCGAGGCTCACGCGGTCGCTCATAGCCCGACGTTATCACCGGACGACGGCTGATCGGGCCGTTCGCGTCGGTCGCCGTCGGTCAGGCGTAGCCGAGATCGGGAGCACCCACCCAGAAGAGGCCGTCCCTCGCACCGGCCGGGAGCAGGCCTTCTATCCATTCCGCGACGACCACGAGGACGGCCTCCTCCAGGCGATCCCGCGTCCATCCGCGCGGGCGCGAGGGCACCGCGGGCTCCCAGCCGTCCGCGCTCCACTCCACCCCGAACAGGTGGCGCTGGTCGTCGAACCGCCGGTCCAGGTCGAAGGCATCGGCTCCGTCGAACCGCGCCCAGACGTCGAAGGGGCCCTCGCCGTCCTGGTCGACGAAGACGTCGATGAGGATCGCTTCCACACCGCTCTCCGCTTCGACGGCGGCCCGATGCAGGTCCCCCAGCGCGGCGGCGACGCGCTCGCTCTCCCCGTCGAGCACGGTGCGCAGGGCGCGAGCGTAGGACCCGGTGCCGTCCCCCTCCTCTGCTGCCTCCGGAGCGCTCATGGGAGGTGTCAAGCCTCCGAGTCGATGAGCTCGAGGAGCTTCCGCAGCTCGTCCCTGATCTCCGTGTGGTCATACTGCCCGGCGCGGCTCTCCCCCGAGATCACGCCGGAACGACGCACCTTCCGGAAGTCGCCGAACGGAAAGCTGTACGCCTTCTTCGTCTCGAGGTTCTCGCTCTTGTCGATGCCGAGGTGCCAGTGGGCGAACTCCGTCCACCCGTGCTCGTCGATGAAGCGGTTCTCTTCTTCGGCGCTGGGCGCCGCCTCGGACCAGTCGTCGCGTTCGTCCCGCACGACCTTGCCGTCGCGGACGAGGGAACGCGCGAGCTTCAGCGCCGGTCGGTTCAGTTCGATAGCCATGACTCCGACGTTAGGACGCGAGGCTGTGGCGTCGCACCCCCTTGACCAGACAGCCGCGCTCACAGTCCGACAGCCGTTGCAATGCCCTCCGATGCCCAGACCTCGGGGTTGTGGGTTGCGCCGTGGCTCCAGAGGTTCTGCTTCACGACGTACTCGACCACGTTCCCGGCGGGAGGAAGCTTCTGCGATGCGCGAGCAGCCGTGAGAACGATGTCGAAAGGGAGACGGACGTCAACGACGCGACGGACGGCACTCAGCATCCGTCTGTGGTGCGCATGCACGGGCGCACTCAAGAACACGACTTCATCGATCGTGGAACCTGCGTTGACGGCCCGGGCGATGATCTCGCCGCCGTAGCTGTGCCCGAACACCGTGCCGAGTCCGTCGGCGCCACCGACAGCTTGCACCCAACGAACGAACCTGTTTCCGCCGATGGCCCGCTGGTTCGTGCTGTAAGCCCCCGACCATGAGAACTCCTGACCGCCGGCATAGAGAGCGGGCCGAATCCCTGAAGCGATGTACCGGTGGAAGTCGCCGCCGGGATACCACCATGCGCCCTTCCACCCCCATGTACCGTGCACCATCGTGGAAACGAGGGTGGTCTCTCCGGCAGGTGCGGCCGGTGCAGCAGACGGTGGCGAGGGCGCCGCACCCCCAGGCAGGTTCAGGTACGAGGCGAAGGCCAGCTCGCGCACGATAGGGTCAGCCGACCGCTCAGCGATTTCTACCCGCACTTGTGCAAGGAAGCGCACCGCCGCCGACAAGCTGGCGGGATCCGCATCCTTGCCCACCTCGCCAAGCCAGTATGAACAGTAGCGTTGCCAGGCTTCGCCATCCCACGGGACGGTCGCGGCCGCCTCGCCGTCCTCGTCCGGGAAAGGCACGAACTCCAGCAGGGGGTCGGTGAACCGGAGCGAATCGATGTGGCGAGTCAAGAACCGATACGGCCATCCTCGCCAGCCGGCCGCCGGTGATGGTGCTTCCGGCGGAGGGACAGACGTAAGCACAGCCGACGCTGCCGTGACGGACTCCCGTTCCAGGGCGCTCCCGAGACCGGCCGCGAGGAACGCGAGGCGGGCATCGAGCCTTGCCTCCGTGTTGAGTGCGTTGAAGGCGGTGTATCGAAGTTCCGTGAGTTCCATGCCCGGGCGGTAGCTCTCGAAGAAGAACTCCGCCTCCTGGCCGGCACGCTCTCCTGCCACGGAGTCACGCGTGCGCATGAGCTCCGGGTTGAGGCCGAACTGCACCAAGTGCTCGGTCGCAACCACTCCGTCGCTTGCCTGGCTGTCTTCCCGCACCGGCCCCAGAGGTGCCATGAGCGCGAAGCGTGAGGCATTCGTGCCCTCATACTCCGTCGTCGGCGCGATCGTCTCCGGACCCTGATGAACCGTAAAGGCCGCGAGTTCTTCGTCCACGACACTCCTATGCTCCGTACAGCCGACTTTCCCCGACGGTAGCAGCGGAGGCCACCCGCACCCAGGCCGAGCCGACAAGGCCTGTCATCAATGCTGCCCGTTCTTCCGAGAACCGTGGACTCCTGCTCATCTTCCGGACATGCAGAAGGCCCGGAGACTCTCGCGGGTTTCCGGGCCTTATCTGGTCGGGCTGACAGGATTTTAACCTGCGACCCCTTGACCTGGAGTCAACTACGACCGCGACATCCCCATCCACGTCCATGCCGCGAGCAAACCGCAACGCCTCCTCTTGGCAGCAGAACCACCCGGCGACGCGCGGCGCATCGTCAGCAGGCTCTCGACCCTCACTGTCTCCTAGCGGACGATGCCCGTTCGCAACGTCCTGAGGAACTACAGCTAGCGCCGGCGTAGAACGGACCCCCAAGCTGTACTGACCGGGGCGTTGGTCAATCGTGAGAAGGGCCGCTCGTTGCCGCAGGCGGCGTGCGGCCGCTGCTGGTTGTACTGGTGCAGCCAAGCGACGTGCGCGTCGCGGCGCTCAGTTTCGGACGGGTAGCAGCGGGCATAGGCCCAGCCGTCGGCCATGGTCCGGTGAAAGCGCTCCACCTTGCCGTTGGTTTGCGGACGGTAGGGACGCGTGAACCTCGGTCGGATCGACAGCGCCTCGCATGTGTCCCGCCACAGGAGCGATCGGTATGCGCTGCCGTTCTCCGACAGCACCCGCTCGATCGTGACGCCACGCCCAGCGAACCAGTCGCCGGCGCGGCGCTGCCACCGCCGCGGCGGTGGCAGCGGTATCGTCATCATGGACTTCCGTGTACGCCACGCGGGAGTGGTCGTCGATGACGGTGTGGACGTAGGCGTAGCCAAGCTTCGGGCTGCCGAATCGACTACGTGGTTTGTCGGGGGTGCTGGCCCTGTTCCGCCAACCTTGCTTGCGGCCGACGTAGCGCCAGCGTCCGTCGTCGGGGATGTTCCCGACCTTCTTCACGTCAACGTGCACCAACGAGCCCGGGTGCGCGTGCTCGTAGCCGCGGCCCAGCTCACCCGTTGCCCGGTCGAGGTGCTACAGCCGGCTCAGCCGCGTGGTGGTGAGGATACGGTGCACCGTCGACGGCGCGATGCCCAGTCGGGTGGCGAGTTGAACGGGTCCTTCCCGCAATCGAGTTCGCAGGCTCACGCAGCGCGTCGTCACCTGCTTGCCCGTCCTGTGCGGCGACGTCCTGGGGCGTGATGATCGGTGGTGCATGGACTCGGCGGCGAGCTAGCGGTCGACCCATCGCTTCACGGTCGGCCAGGAGACTTGGAACCGGGCGGCGACCTCGCTGATCGGCCATCCGTCCTGGACGACGAGAAGGGCCACCTTGAGCCTGTGGCGGGGGGTCAATGCAGCGTTTGGGTGCGACATGGGAGTGGCCCTCCTGGACCAGGGCCGCCCAAGAGGGCCGAGTTTCGAATGCGACACGACCGAATGATCGTGTGGGGACAGGTCCTCAGAGGTCGAGCAACGGCACGAGGGCGCGAGCAAACTCCGCCGGTTTCGCGCTTGCGCCCACGTGATTGCCAGGCATTTCGATCAGAGGCTGACGCAGCAGATCAGCCAGGGCGCAGGCCGCGCGACGGGCCATCTGGTGATGGCTCAGCGAGCCGGCGCACACCGTCAGCCTGGCTCGACGCAGGCCCTCGATGTCGGGCTCGTAAAAGACGCTGGGCCCTGCCATCTGGCCAAGGAAGTAGCGGTTCTTGTCGAGTTCTTCGGCCGGCAGCTCCGGCAACGCGATATGCGTGGGAGGCACCTCATCCGGACCTGTGCGGTGGGCGGCGCCGCTGAGGTCGAAGAACTCTTGCACGGCTCGCTGGGGATCAGTTGTCGCGACAGCGAACGCTGACGAGGCGCGGTCGGCGAGGGAGTCATCGTCCAGGAGCGTGATCAGGGGCGGCTCGTGCAGCACGGCGGACCCGACGAGGTCGGGATGCTGCTTGGCCAGTTCGAGCAGAGTCACAGCCCCGCCGCTGGTGCCGACGAACGTAGCAGGCGCACCAGTGAACGTGTCGACCAGTGCGGCAAGGTCTTCAGCGAGGACCTCGGGCGTGGGTGCGGCCATTCCGCGCGTCATGCGACTGGCCCCGATGCCGCGGGGATCATGGGTGACCACGGTGAACTGCCCCGCGAGCTCGTCCGCGAGAGCGGCGAATCCCCCTCGCCCTGCCGGCGCGCCGACGAGGAAAAGTAGCGGCCCCTCGCCCCGGACGCTATAGGCGATCGTCGTATCGGATCGCTTGAGAACTTCCGGCAAGTTGGTGGTCTGATCGGTGTAGTCCTCAATCTTCCGGGCGATCACCTCGAGAGCACGGTCCAGCGCCTCACGGCGATCCTCGACGCGACGGCGATGCGCCGTGAGCAACTCCAGCCGCAACCGCGACGGGTCGGCGACCTCGACATCAGCGCCGGTGAATTGCGCGATGTCCGCCAGCGGCATCCCTGTCTCACGCAAGTGAACCAGCATGCGGATCAAGTCAACATCGGCCGCGACATACTGACGACGCCCAGCAGTGTCACGCCGAGGGGCAGGCAAAACCCCCTGTCGCTCGAAGTACCGCAACGTGTCGGGATCGAGACCGGTCCGCGCGGCCACCTCCCCAATACCAAACTTTTCTTCTTGCTCACTCATGGTGCAAGCCTCGAACCTGGACCCCGGTTCAGGTCAAGCGAGGACCCTCGGGAGCGCGGCCTGAGTCCGAACTCAACCAACGTCTCCGGTCAGTACACCTAGCGCCCGACTGGATGGACCCCCTGTTGGATGCCGCTGAGGGCGTTCCGCCCAGGCTTGTAGGCGTCGTCGAGGCGGTTCGACGCCCGTTGAGACAGTCCTCCTCCGTCGTTGGCATCCTGGCTCCTTTAAGTTGCCGTCGTTCTCTTTATGCACTCACGGGTCTGGAAGGAGGATCGTGGCGAGGTTGACGCGTTGCTGACCGTCCTCCCGTTCCGTCAGGTAAGGGGTCAGTAGGTCGGCGAGGCTGGCCTGGATCGTTGCGAGATCCTCCCTGTTCACGTACAAGGGCGTTCGGGCGAATCCGACCAGCTCGCGGGCTTCGGGGGAATCCGCATCGAGGAAGCGATCGAAGTCACCCGTGACGTCTCCCAGGAAGGTCAGGAAGGCAGCGCTCAGCTGCGCGCTGCTCATCGCAGAAAGCTCGGCGTGGTCAATGGCGGCCATCCGGTCGCCCAGCGCCAAGGTTCGCTCGATCGCGCCACGAGATCTGCGCTCATCGACCACGGCGACAACCTTGGCATCGAGGAGGGCAGCCACATGTCGGTAGAGCGTGGCCTGCGGGATATCCGGGAGCGCCTCGCGCAACTGCGCCGTCGTGCGGTTGCGACCACCCAGCTGCTGGATGATCCGTAATCGCACCGGGTGCAGCACGACCTCTGCCAGAGCAGTATTGTCCGGCACCTTGACTCCTCACTGTTATCACGCTGATAATGTTCTCAGTACGATTCTATTCTAGCGATCGAGGAGAGCACGATGACGAACATCACATGCGACCGAACGGGAGTGCACGTGCAGTTTCCCGGCTGGGAGGCGACGATGACGGGCTTATCGAAGCTGTCGATTCCGAGGTCGGCAATCCGTGGGGTAGCGACCGAGCAGGGATGGATTTCCGAGATCCTCGGGATGAAGTCCGGTCTCGTCATCTCTGGCTACCGCAAACTGGGCACGTTCAGGCACCCTTCGGGACTGCGGCGCCTGGTCTCGATGAAGCGCGGGCTCCCGCTGCTGCGGATCGCGGTCGACCGGGCGGCGGTCGGGTTCGACGAGATTCTCCTGAGCACCGATGCTGCAGAGTCGATCGCGGCAGACCTCCGATCGGACGTGCACTCTTGAACGCTGCGATCGAGGTAGAGGCGCTCTCAAAACGTTTCGGGGCAGTCGTTGCGCTCGAAGACGTGAGCTTGAAAGTCGAGTACGGGCGCGTCGTCGGGTTCCTCGGGCCCAATGGGGCAGGGAAATCGACGTTAATGCGCGCACTACTCGGCCTGGTCCGCTCAGACAGTGGTGAGGCGCACATCGCCGGATTGCCCTACGTCCACCTGCCTGCGCCCGCGAAGACGGTGGGCGCGGTCCTGGACATTGCCTCGGCGCATCCACGCGTGACGGCACGCGCTCACCTTCACACGTACGCGGCACTCGGAGGAATGGACCGGTCGCGGGTCGAGACCGTGTTATCCCTAGTGGGGGCACAGTCGTACGCCGATCGTCGGATCGGCACCTTCTCCACCGGGATGCGCCAGCGCCTCGCGCTGGCTACCGCGATGCTCGGCGGCCCGGACATCCTCGTGCTCGATGAGCCGTCGAACGGTCTGGACCCGAGCGGAATCGCCTGGCTCCGCACATTCCTGCGCGAGTTCGCCGATGCTGGCGGCGCTGTACTGCTCTCGAGCCATGTGCTTCATGAGATCGAGCACACGATCGACGACGTCATCCTCATCGACCAGGGCCGCACCGTCTGGGCGGGCGCACTCGAACGACTCCTGGCGCAAGATGCTCCCCTCGAAGAAGCCTTCCTGCGCCTCACGCAAAAAGGACCCCTCTCATGAACGTCGTCTACGGCGAAGTCCTGCGACTGCGCGCGACCGGAGTAGCACTGTGGTCGGCACTGGTTGCGCTAGCGTGCGGTGGCGGATTGACGCTTCTCCTTGCGCTCACCGGACCGCAGAACGCCCAGCCTCCTATGCCGGATATCGATACCCCCGAAGGCGTGGGTTTCGTGCTCGGCATCGGAACCGTGCTTCTGTTCGTCCCCGCGCTGATCGGGACAATCGCGATCGCAAGTGAGTATCGACACCGCACGATCGGCACGACGCTCCTCGTCGTTCCTCGACGGGATCGAGTACTCACGGCCAAGCTCGCCGTATACACGATGCTGGGCATCGTCTATGGAATGATCACATCCCTGTCGGCCCTGCTCGCCCTGATCGTCGCAACATGGACGCGAGGTATACCGCTGGGCGTCGATGTGGCGGACCTGACACCGGCACTCATACAGCTCAGCCTCGCCGCTGCCGCCTACATGCTGCTCGGAGTGGGGGTCGGCGCGTTGGCCCGTTCACCCTTCGTCGCGATCGGCGTCGTGCTCGGCTACTTCCTGTTCGTCGAGTACGTCCTGATGATGGTTCCCGGCGTCAATGTGATCTACCCGTTCCTGCCGGGCGGCGCAACGGCATCGCTGACGAGTTTTGACTTCCTCACCGGCGCGATCGCGAGCCAGACAGCACTGACGCCTGCGACGATGGTCTCACCCATGCTCGGCGCTGCGATCCTCCTGGCATACGCGGTCATCGCGGCGATTCTCGCCGTCTTCGCTCCCCTTCGGCGAGACCTGAGATGACCGGAGCCGGGGTCTCGCCGAACGGGAGCCGCTATGGCTGCGCATACGCGCTCGCGTAATCCTCACTGGGTGCCACAGGCTGGATGATGTCGAGCAGGACACCGTCGGGGGCGGCAACGATGAAGTGCCGCTGGCCGAAGTCCTCATCGCGAAGCGGCAACACTACGTTCACCCCTGTTCTGCCGGCCAGCTGCTTGTGGACGGCATCGACGTCGGTGACTTCGAGGTTGACGATCACCCCTCGGGGAAGCTCACGGTATTCGGCCGGCACCGTGGAGTGATCGTGAGCCAAGACTGCCAGCTCGAACTCGCCTAAGCGCAAGCTGACATACCAGTCGGATTCAAAAGTCGTCTCGAAACCCATGAAGTCGCGGTAGAAGGACGCCGCGGCGTCGACATCGCGAGACATGAGCACGGGATAGAGGCTGCTGACGGACATTGCACTCCTTTACGTACGATATGAATGTAACGAAGCCAGCATACATACACGCTGTACGTAAAGGAAGAGGACCATGCCCCGCGCCTCCGCGGCCGACGCCGCCCAGACAGCCCAACGCATCCTCGATTCGGCGAAGGAGCTCTTCTCAGCACGAGGCTTCGGTGAAGTCTCCGTCGACGACGTCGCCCGGGACGCCGGGGTCACGCGAGGAGCGGTCTACCACCACTACCGGAACAAGGTCGCACTGTTCGCCGAGGTCGTCGCCCGCCTCCAAGCCGACGTCGCACGAGCCGTCGTCACGGCAGCGGAGAATGCAGACCCGCAGCCTCTCGAACAGCTCAGGGCCGGGTCGCACGCGTTCCTCGATGCGATCACGAACGGGGCCGCCATGCGCATCCTGCTCATCGATGCACCTGCGGTGAGCGGCTGGCAGGAGTGGCGCCGACTCGACGCGGAGAATTCGGCGACTCATCTGCGAGAGGCACTACGCGAGGCAGGAGTTGCAGAAGAGATCCTCGATGCATCGACCGCGCAGCTCTCCGGCGCGATGAACGAGGCGGCCCTCTGGACGGCCCAACACGATGACACCGACCTGGCTCGCCGGCAGTCCCATCGGGTTCTCGACAGACTACTCACGGCCTATGTGTCGTAGACCCGACTCTGGGGCATGCGCGAGTTTCTCAGAGATTCGTGCGATGTCGCGGAGATCACGCGCGTCGAGCCGATCAGCGAAGCGGCGACGCACGGATTCCAAGTGCATGGCAGTCGCTCCGCGAAGGGTGTCGAGACCGAGGGGGGCGAGTACGAGCAGACAGCCGCGACCATCTGCCGGGTCGGGGTCACGGCGAATCATCTCCCGCGCTTCCATCCTGCCGGCGTGACGTGAGAGCCTGCTCCGTGACCACCCCATCTTCTGCGCCTGCGCGTGCAGCGTGCTCGTCATCTCCGGCGCTTCGACCAGGGTGCTGAGCACTTCATAGTCGGGCTCCGAGAGACCCGACGCTGCAAGGTCGTGCACCACACCGGCCTGCACTGCGATCGTCATGCGACGGAACGCGCGCCAGGCGACTTCCTCATCCTCGCTCAGCCAAGGCGCCGCCGACCCCATCCTTTTCGTTGACATGTAATCATTCTACGATCTACTGTCGATTACATGTCAACAAAATCACCTAGAGTCGTGGTCCTCACCTGCAGCACCAGGCCCGGAGCGATAGGCCCGGCGATCGCAGACTGGCTCCTGCGAACCCTCTCCTCCCCCGCTGACGCACTCGACGTCGAGCTTCAGCATGTGTCGTTGCGCGATCTCGATCTCCCGTTCTTCGACGAGGAGGAACACCCTGCTCTCGGCGCCTATCGAAACCCGCACACCAAAGCGTGGAGCAAGATCGTCGACGAGGCAGATGGCTTCATCGCGGTCACGCCTGAATACAACTACGGCATGCCCGCAACGCTCAAGAACGCCCTCGACTACCTGAGCCGTGAATGGGCATGGAAGCCCATGGGGTTCGTGAGCTACGGCAACACGTCGGCAGGCACCCGGTCCGTGCAGCACGCGAAGCAGGTGATAACGACGCTTCGTCTCGTCCCGCTCGGCTCGACCGTCGCCCTGCGCCTAAAAGACACGATCGATTCGACTGGGGTGCGTCCGAGTGCGCAGCTGACCGCGTCGGTGACCGTCTTGCTGGAGGAACTGGTCAGACTAGCTCACGCGCTCAAGCCCATGCGCGAGGCTGCACGACCCGGTATCGAAGTCGGGCCGTTGCCCGGTAGCTACACACGCCGGTTGACTCCCGACGATGCCCCGCATGTACTGGTGCTGCAGCGATGCTGCTGGGTCGACGAGGCGTTGACTAACGAAACACTAGGCCTCGCTCCGTTCACCGAGACCCTCGAAGATGTGCAGGCCTGGCTCACCGACTGGGAGAGCGTCGGTCTCTGGCTCCACGGCCGTCTCATCGGAATGGTTCGCGCTCGACGCACATCGCGAACAGGGCACATCGGCAGACTCGCCGTCGTTCCAGACCTCTACAGACGTGGACTCGGGCGTTGGCTCCTCCAGCAGGCGACGGATGCTCTCGCCAGCTCCTGCGACCGGATAGAGCTCAGTACCGGCTCGCACAGCGTGAAGAACATCCGTCTGTACACAAGCGAAGGATTCGTCCAGCAAACCGAGGATCGCGGAGGAACCGTCGAACTTGTCAAGCGTTTTTGAAGGGAGTTCCGGCGGACTGACACTCGGTTCCCTGATCACCGGTCAGAACGCTAGCAGCCATCCCGCGTCGCCCGATTGAGGAGTCGGCAGGCTTTCGAGGAGAGCTCTTGCCGCGGGAGTGGGGTTGAAGCTGCTCCAGGCGAGGTACTCGACACGCGGGGGGCCAGCGGCGACCGGGATCGTTCGAAGACCGCTGCCGCCGGCTGGGATGACGGCAAGGAGCCCGAGGACCGGCTGCTGGTCGGCCCGAAGGGCGGCGCACTCACGACCGCGACCGTGCGGGACGCGACGAACTGGGACCAGATCGTCAGCGATCTTGGTTTGCCCGATCTCACCCGGCACGGCCTCCGCCACAGCGGCGCGACCTGGATGGCAGACGCCGGCATCCCGCTGCACGTCCTCCAGGACATCCTCGGGCACGCCTCGGTGGAGACCGCCCGCGGATACCTGCATCCCGACGACCGCCACCTCGCCTCCGCTGCGGAGCAGGCCAACGCCTTCCTTGCCCGATCCGCCAAGGCCAGCAGACCGAGCCGGCGCGAGGCCTCGAGGTCACTGTGACGGGTAGCGAGGAGCCACGATCGGAGGCTCTGGTCCCCTTTTGGTCCCCTTATCCACAGGTTGGAGCCTGCGAACGCCCGAAACAGCCGTCCGTCGCCCGAGGAGACGCAGCGGCTCGTCGGCGAGGGGGACCAACAAAAACTCGTCCGAAGACATGACAAAGCCCTGATGAAAATGGCTTCTCATCAGGGCCTTATCTGGTCGGGCTGACAGGATTTGAACCTGCGACCCCTTGACCCCCAGTCAAGTGCGCTACCAAGCTGCGCCACAGCCCGTTGTTCTGCACTCTCGCGCAGGCAACTCCCCTATCTTAGCGGCACCGGAGGCCCTCTCGCGAACCGAGGCGTTGCGGGGTGTCGGAAGCTGCTTGTACCGTCGCCTGCATGTCGACGATCACGACCGCGCTGGCGACGACCGCCCGCTGGGATGACGTGCAGCACGCGCTCACCGGCGGCGGTGACGGGGCGAGCTGCCAGTGCATCTGGCCGGTACTGCCGAACAAGGACTGGAATCAGACCACCACGCCTCAGCGCACGGCGCTGTTCCGCGCCGAGATCGACGAGGGTCCCCCTCCGGGACTGGTCGCGTACGTCGACGGCGGGGCCGCGGGCTGGATCCGCATCGGACCACGCACCCGTCAGGCCCGGATCCCCCGCACCCGCATGATCGCCGCCTCGAGCACCGAGCCGTTCGACGACGAGTCCGTGTGGGCCGTCACCTGCTTCGTCGTCCGCAAAGAGCATCGGGGCACCGGACTCAACGCCGAGCTGCTCGACGCCGCGATCGCCTTCGCGCGGGAGTCGGGCGCCCGCCTCATCGAGGGGTATCCCGTCGACACCCGCGGCGAGAAGCAGCGCGCGAACGATCTGTACCACGGCACGATCGGGACGTTCCTCCGCGCGGGTTTCACGGAGAAGGCGGTGATGAAGCCGGGGCGCGTGCTCGTCGCCCTGGAAATCGCACCGAACGGGAGCGATAGCGTGAAGGCATGAGCGCCGCGAACTCCTCTCTCGATGATCCCGACCTCGGACCGCTCCATCGGGCGGCCTCCGAACTCGACGACGGCTCCGTCCTCACCCACGACTGGTTCGTCGGCAGCGTCGAGGTCGACGGCAGCACCTACGAGCTGATGGTCGAGGGCGCGTCGCCGGACGAGGTCGCGCCGCTGCTCCCCCGGCTGCGTACGGTCGTCGCCGCTCTCCCGGGCCTCCGCCGCGTCGCCTCGGATGCCGTGGTCACGACCTTCAGCACCGGCGCCCCAGACCCCAGCGAGCTCGACGAGGCGGCGGACGACCTGGACCTCGAGACCATCGAGGCCTCCGGCGACGGCACCGTCGTCCTCCACTTCACGGACTCCTGCGGCGAGCACTTCCCGGAGGGCTACTGGCCCGCCGTGCACCTCGATGCCGAGGGCGCCGTGGCCACGGTCACCGTCGAGTCCTGAGGCGGGCCGGTCCGATCGACCGCCTTCGGCGCGATATGCCCCTCCGGTCATACGATGGAGGGATGCAGCGCCGCACCCTTCCTCCCGCGATCGTGTGGGCGTTCGTCCCCTACGCCGTGGTCTCCGGCCTGCACGTCGTGCTTCTGGCGCTCGACCACGACCTCGCGGGTCCGACGAAGCTGCTGCTGATGCCGCTGCTCGCGGTGCCGGTCCTTGTGGCGGCGCGACGGATCCACCCACCCGTGACGGTGTCCCTCCTCCTCGTCGCCCTGCTCTTCTCCTGGCTGGGTGACGGCGCGCGCGCGCTGTTCCCCGCGGCACCCGAGCTTCCGCTCATGCTGGGCTTCTTCGGTCTCGCGCACATCGCCTACATCGTCCTCTTCGCCCGCCACCTGGCGCGTCGCCGGCTGCCGTGGTGGACGGCGATCTACGCCGCCTGGTGGCTCGCGATGATCCTCGTCCTCGGCCCGCATACGGGCCCGCTCCTCATCGGCGTCGCCCTGTATGGCCTGCTCCTCGCGGGCACCGCCGCGTTCGCCGCACGATGCCATCCGCTCGTCGCGACGGGCGGGGCGTTCTTCCTGGCGAGCGACACGATCCTCGCTTTCCGGCTCTTCCTTCCGGATGCCCTTCCGGCCTGGAGCAGCCCCGCCGTGATGCTCACCTATACGCTCGGCCAGGGCCTGATCGTCGCAGGCGCCCTCGTCTCCCTGCAGCGGAGGGCCGCCTGATGGTCGACAGCGCGCGGGTGGACAGCTGGCTCTGGGCGGTGCGCGTCTACAAGACCCGGTCCGCGGCGACCACCGCATGCCGCGCGGGGCATGTGCGCGTCAACGGCGACAAGGCAAAGGCCGCGCAGGCGGTCCGCGTGGGCGATGAGCTCCGCATCCGCATCGCGGGCTTCGATCGGATCCTGATCGTGCGCCAGATCCTCGTCAAGCGTGTGGGCGCGCCGCTGGCCGCCCTCGCCTACGAGGACCGGACGCCGGAACGGGAGCCGCAGGCAGCCCTCGGCGTCCGAGACCGCGGCGCCGGACGACCGACGAAGCGAGAGCGTCGGGACATCGACCGCCTCCGCGGACGAGGCGATATACAACACGACTGAACCCTTCCCGGATTCGAACATATGTTCTAAAATCGAGGTATGACGAACCAGCCGACCGCACCCCTCGATCTGGAGGAGCGGCAGCGCGTGCGAGACGCCTGGACGGAGACCCGTCGACGCATCGCAGCACTGGAGGCAGAGGCTGCGGAGCTCCTGGTCGCGCAGATCGCTTTCCATGATGAAGACGTGGCCGCGGCTCCGCACCACCGAGATGCCATCCACCGCTCGATGGTCGCCGAGTTCGCCACGGCGGCGCATCTTTCCACCGGCACCATGGAGTTCGCGTTCGCCGACGCTCTCGCCCTGAGTACCGCGCTCCCCCGCGTGCGAGAGGCCTTCCACACGGGGTCTCTGAGCTCCGCGCACGTGCGGGAGATCGCGCGGGCGAGCGCCGTCGTGGCCGAGGCCATCCGCAACCGCGTCGTCGCGCCCGAGACGATGGCGCTGTTCGAGACGGCGGTGCTCGTCGTCGCCGAAGCCGAGACCGCGGCGCGCACGCGGGTGCATGCCCGCCGCGTCGCCTCCGCCCTCGTCGGCGAGACGATCACGGAACGACACCGCCGCGCCGCGGACGAGCGCTGCGTCACGGTGCGATCGGTCGACGACGGCCTCGCTGTCCTGACGGCCATACTCCCGGAATGGGCGGCGGTGGCGATCGCCGACCGGCTGAGCCAGCTCACCCGCACCGTC
This sequence comes from Microbacterium sp. K36, assembly GCF_004794355.1. Lineage (NCBI taxonomy): Bacteria > Bacillati > Actinomycetota > Actinomycetes > Micrococcales > Microbacteriaceae > Microbacterium > Microbacterium sp. K36. The sequence continues at coordinate 108,299 of NZ_SSDN01000101.1, forward strand.
ATCCGGGCCCGTGATGCGGCTCTCGCGCGTGATTCGGGGACTGCGGACGCTGCGGGGTCGGACGAGAGGTCGGACGAGGCGACGCTTCGCCCGACCCTGGCGCATGACGACCTACTGACTGCTCACGGCGTCGCGACAGATCGCCCGTGCGGCGAGACTCGGTCGGACTCAACGATCTCCAGCGCCGATGGCGACACCTACGCTCTCGACCCCGAGGCGGAGGTGGCCCCTTCCGACACCCGCACCTGGAGCCAGGTGCAGGCCGACCTTCTGACCGATCTGCTCCTCACCGCCGATCCGAGCGCCGTCGAGGGCGAGGGCCTCGCCTGCGTGCGCGGGCGCCTGCAGGTGACCGTGGCGGCGACGACCCTCGCCGGACTCGACGACCGTCCGGCTGAACTGGACGGACACGGCGCTCTGCACCCGGACATCGCGCGGGCTCTCGCCGGTCGCGACGGGGGATGGACGCGGTTGTTCCTCGATCCGCACGGGCAGGTCATCGAGACGGACGCCTACAGCCCGACCGAGAGCATGCGCCGGCTGCTCCGGGCCCGCGATCAGCACTGCCGGTTCCCGGGGTGCCGCCAGCCGGTACACCGCTGCGACCTCGACCACACCTGGGATCACGCGAAGGGCGGCCCGACCCGCGTCGACAACCTCGCGCACCTCTGCCGCGGACACCATGTGCTGAAGCACCCCGATATCCCGGAGCCTCAGCGCTGGACGGTACGTCAGCATCCCGGCGGTGTTCTCGAATGGCGAAGTCCACTCGGCGCGGTCCACACCGATCACGCCCCACGTCGGGTCGCCTTCGTCTGAAGCGCGCCGCCATCACGACGACGGGTCATTCGAGCACCTGGATCCGCGGAGCGAAGCACCCGCGTCTTGCTCTAGGCGTCGAGAAGACGGAGGAGCCAGCCGCTCGAGCGCACCTGCGCCCCGGCGGCCTCGACGCGGGACTGCAGCTCGCGGTCACTGGTCACCGCGAGAACCGGCGACGTGCTCGCGATCCGGCGTTCGACCTCGGCCACGATCGCGTCGTCACCGGCGCCCTCCGCGCGCACGACGTCCAGGGCCAGGCTCGCGACGCCGGCTTCCGCGGCCGCGGCGTCCGCGCGTGATGCCCCCGCAGCGGCTTCCGCGATGTCCCGGGCGCGACCTTCCACGACGAGCGAGACCTCCGGGAACCAGGCGTCCCCGGCGAGCCCGAGGTCGTCAGCGGGCACCGACAGCCCGGTCAGACGATCGCGCAGTCGTGCCGCTGCTCCGGCGCGGTCCTTCCACCAGCCGTCCGGGACCGAGCCCACGACGTTGGCGGCGTCCACCACGACCACCGGATGCGCCGAGAGCTGCGCCCGCAGCAGCGGCCACGCCGCACCGAAGCCGGGGTGCAGCGGCAGCGCGTCCACGTCCTCGACGGGCACCCACGACAGCGCGACGCTCTCCGGGTCGCTGATCACGGGATCGAACGGCGTCCGCACATCGGCGACGACGGTGGTGTACGACCAGATGCCGAGGTCGAGCACGCTCGTGAAGCGCGGCCGCACCGCGCCATCCGGCACCCCCGCCTCCTCCTGCGCCTCCCGCACGGCACCGACGATGGCCGCTTCGCCCTCGTGCAGCGCGCCGCCGGGCAGGCCCCAGGTGCCGCCGAAGTGGCTCCACGCCACGCGATGCTGCAGCAGGATGCCGCGCTCCGGGTCGACGGCGAGGAGACCGGCGGCACCGAAGCGCCCCCAGTACCGCTCACCGGTGTCCGCGACCACCCAGGCATCGCCCGGATCGCGAGGCCCCTCGGGGCGACGCGGTTCACCGGCGGCGGGAGGTACGACAGTCACCCCCTCAGCTTTTCACAGCATCGGGGTTCCGGCGCCACCGCCGCGACATGCGCGGCAACGAGTCAGCGCTGGCGCTTCTCCCGCACGCGCATGTTGATGACGATCGGCGTGCCCTCGAACGGGTAGAGCTCGCGCAGGCGGCGCTGGATGAACCGGCGGTAGCCCGGGTCGAGGAAACCGGTCGTGAACAGCACGAACGTCGGCGGACGGGTGGAGGCCTGCGTCCCGAACAGGATGCGCGGCTGCTTCCCGCCGCGCACCGGGTGCGGGTGCTCGGCGACGAGCTCGGCGAGGAACGCGTTGAACTTGCCGGTCGGGATCCGGCGGTCCCAGTTCTCCAGCGCCATCTCCAGCGCCGGGACGAGCTTGTCGAGGTGACGGCCCGTCTTCGCCGAGATGTTGACCCGCGGGGCCCAGGCCACGTGGGCGAGGTCCTGCTCGATCTCGCGCTCCAGGTAGCGGCGGCGGTCGGCGTTCTCCAGGTCGTCGTCGTTGAGGCGATCCCACTTGTTGAACGCCAGGACGAGCGCGCGACCCGACTCGAGCACGAGGTCGATGATGCGCACGTCCTGCTCGCTGATCGACTCCGACACGTCGAGGACGACGATCGCGACCTCCGCCTTCTCCAGCGCGGCCGAGGTGCGCAGCGACGCGTAGAAGTCGGCGCCCTGCGCCATGTGCACGCGGCGACGGATACCGGCCGTGTCGACGAGGCGCCACATCTTGCCGCCCAGCTCCACGACCTCGTCCACGGGGTCGCGAGTGGTGCCGGCGAGGTCGTTGACGACGACGCGCTCCTCCCCCGCGGCCTTGTTCAGCAGCGAGGACTTGCCGACGTTCGGGCGTCCGAGGATCGCGACGCGGCGCGGACCGCCGATCTCCTGCTTCGCCACCGCGGAGATCTCCGGCAGCTTCTTCAGCACGCCGTCGAGGAGGTCGGCGACACCACGTCCGTGGATCGCGGAGACCGGGTGCGGCTCGCCGAGACCCAGGTTCCACAGGGCGGCCGCCTCCGGCTCCTGACGCGCGTCGTCAATCTTGTTGGCGACGAGGAAGACCGGCTTGCCGCTCTTGCGCAGCAGCTTCACGACGTGCTCGTCGGTCGAGGTGGCGCCCACCATGGCGTCCACCACGAACAGCACGACGTCGGACAGGTCGATCGCGACCTCGGCCTGCGCCGCGACCGAACGGTCGATGCCGCGGGCGTCGGGCTCCCAGCCGCCGGTGTCGACGACCGTGAAGCGGCGGTCGTTCCACTCGGCCTTGTACGTGACGCGGTCGCGGGTGACACCGGGGGTGTCCTCCACGACGGCCTCACGACGGCCCAGGATCCGGTTCACGAGCGCGGACTTGCCCACGTTCGGCCGCCCGACGATCGCCACCACGGGCAGCGCAGGAAGGAACTCGATGCCGTCCTCACCCAGCGCCACGCCGGCGAGGAGCGCCGCGTCCTCGTCGTCGAGCTCGTAGTCGGCGAGCCCGGCGCGCAGGGTCTCCGCGCGCTGTTCGGCCAGCTGCTCGTCGATCTGCTCGAGCTTCTCGGCGAGCTGGTCGGGACCGCCTTCGTATTCGTCGTCAGCCACGGTCTGCTCCTCGGAGTCGTTCGATCACCGAGAGGACGGCGTCGATGGTCTGGGGGAAATCGAGTGCGGTCGAATCGACGACCTCCACGCCTTCCGCGGCGTTGAGGAAGTCGACGACGGCACTGTCGGAGGCGTCGCGCTTGTGCAGCGCGTCCGCGACGGCAGCGGCGTTCTCGCCGGCGAGCTCGCCCGCACGGCGTGCGGCCCGCACCTCCGGCGCCGCGGTCAGCAGGATGCGCACGGGCGCATCCGGTGCCACGACGGTCGTGATGTCGCGTCCTTCCACGACGACGGCCGGGTACGGCGCCTCGGCGACCAGCGCCCGGAAGAGCTCGTTGACCTGGGTGCGCACCTCCGGCACGCGGGCCACGCCGCTCACGGCACCGGACACCCGCGGTTCGCGGATCGCCTCCGTCACGTCGACGTCGCCGACGCGCACCGTGCGGTCGTCGGGGTCGAGCCCGAGACGGACGGGGAAGTCGGCGGCCGCGGCGCGCACGGCCTCGGCGTCGTCCGTGTCCGCACCACGATCGAGCACATGCCAGGCGAGGGCCCGGTAGGCCGACCCGGTGTCGAGGTAGCCGAAGCCCTCGCGACGCGCGATCGCCTTGGAGACGCTCGACTTGCCGGACCCGGCGGGCCCGTCGATGGCGATGAACTTCGTGGCGGAGATGGTGGAGGTGTCAGTCATTGGTGTTCCCTGCGATGCGCCAGCCGCGTTCCTGGAGCCCGGTGATCGCGCCGTGCAGCGCCGCGGGGTCGACACTGATCTCGGCGAGGCCGAACTGCGCGCCCGGGGAGTGCTCCAGGCGCAGGTCCTCGACGTTGACGCCCAGCTCGCCGAGCTCGCCGAACAGGCGCCCCAGCTGACCGGCGGTGTCGTCGACCATGACGACCAGTGTCTCGAAGCGTCGGTTCTGTCCGTGCTTGCCGGGGAGGCGCTCGACGCCGTCGTTGCCCTGGCGGATGGTCTCCGCGAGCACGCGTCGGGCACCGGGGGCCGCGGGAGCGCGCAGCGCATCGGCCACCTCGCTCAGATCGGTCGCGAGCGCGTCGAGGATCTCGACGACGGGACCGGCGTTGGCCCCGAGGATCTGCACCCACAGTTCCGGAGCGGACGCGGCGATACGCGTGGTGTCCCGCACCCCCTGCCCGGCCAGACGGAGGGCGCCCTCCTCGGCCTCGGCGAGACGACCGGCGAGGAGACTCGCGACGACCTGCGGCACATGCGAGGTGAGGGCGACGGAGCGGTCGTGCTCCTCCGGAGTCATCTCCAGCGGCATCGCGCCGACGTCGAGGGCCAGTGCCTCGACCAGCGCGAGGTCCCGCGCGGTGGTGTCCTCGTCGCGGCACACGACCCACGGCCGCCCGATGAAGAGATCGGCTCTCGCCGAGATCGCCCCGCCGCGCTCCCGACCGGCGAGCGGGTGGGAGCCGATGTAGCGGGCGAGGTCCACGCCCCGCTCACGGAGCGTGCGGAACGGCTCCAGCTTCACGCTCGCGACATCGGTCACGACGGCGTCGGGATACCGCTCGAGCTCGGCCTGGATCACGTCGGCGGTCACGTCCGGCGGCACGGCCACGACGATGAGCGCCGGCGCGTCGTCGTCCTGCGGAAGCCGCCCGGCACCGTAGTCGACGGCGAGGCGCAGCTGCGCGGGGGACGCGTCGGTGAGGACGACGTCGATGCCCTTCGCGCGCAGGGCGTGGCCGACGCTGGCACCGAGCAGCCCGGCGCCGACGATGCGCACGGTGCCGGACAGACGCGGCGCCACGGCACCGGTCTTCCGCGCCGCGGGCGCACTCGTCGTCTGGGTCATTCGCTCTCCTGCTCGCCTGGCGCCTCGGCGACACCGGATTCCCGGCGCGCGAGGGTCAACAGCGCGCCGAGTTCGATTTTACTCAGTTCCCGCGTCCGACCGGCCGGGAGGGTTCCCAGGTGCAGCGGACCGAACTGCCGACGCACGAGTTCCGTGACCGGATGGCCGACCGCCGCCATCATGCGGCGCACGATCCGATTGCGTCCGGAGTGCAGCGTGAGCTCGACGAGGCTCGAGCCGCGCGACGTGTCCAGCAGGCGAGCCTTGTCGGCGGCGATGGGCCCGTCCTCCAGCTCGATGCCCTTCGTGAGCTTCGAGATGGTCTGCGCCGTCACCGCCCCCTCGACCTTCGCGATGTAGACCTTGGTGACGCCGAAGGAGGGGTGCGCGAGGACGTGCGCGAGCTTGCCGTCGTTGGTCAGCAGCAGCAGCCCGCTGGTCTCGGCGTCCAGACGCCCGACGTTGTACAGCCGCTCCTCGTAGTCCTTCGTGAAACGCCGGAGGTCGGGCCGGCCGCTCTCGTCCCGCATGCTGCTGACCACGCCCGTCGGCTTGTTCAGCATCACGTACCGCTTGGACACGTCGAGCTGCACCGCGGTGCCGTCCACGTCCACGAGGTCCCGCTCCGGGTCGATGCGGCGACCGAGCTCGGTGACCACCTGGCCGTTCACGCGGATGCGTCCCTCGACGATGTACTGCTCCACGACCCGACGGGAGGCGACACCGGCGGCGGCGAGCACCTTCTGCAGTCGCACGCCCTCGGGAGCGGTGGAGTCGTGGGCGTCGATGGTCATCGGACCGTCCCTTCGTCGAAGCCGTCGGCGCCGTCGTCGAGGAGCGGCGAGATCGGCGGAAGCTCATCCAGCGAGTTGATACCGAGATGCTGGAGGAGCGCATCGGTGGTGCCGTAGTTGATCGCACCGGTCTCGGAGTCGGCGAACAGTTCGGTGATCAGCCCCCGCGCGAGGAGGGTGCGGACCACGGAGTCGACGTTGACCGCGCGGATCGAGGCCACCTGGCTCCGGGTGACCGGCTGCTTGTACGCGATCACGGCGAGCGTCTCCAGCGCCGCCTGCGAGAGTCGGGCCGGCGCCTGACCGCCGACGAACTCCGCCACGACCGGATCGAGGTCCTCGCGGACGTAGAGCCGCCATCCGCCGCCGACCTCCCGCAGCTCGAAGCCGCGCCGCGGACCCGCGCCTCGGCCGTCGTAGTCCGCGACCAGCGACTCGACTGTCTGCCGGACGGCGGGCACCGGCGCGCCCACGGCCGCGGCGAGGGCCACCAGGCCGATCGGCTCGTCGACGATGAAGAGGATCGCCTCCACACGTTCGCTGAGCGGCAGCTCGGCCCCCGTCACGGTGTCGGGCTCCTCGTGGAGCCCGGTCTCCGCCGCGGTCACGTCATCGGTCATAGTCGGCCCCCAGGGTCGCGAGTGTCTCGTCCGACCAGGAGTCGGCGGCCCAGCGGAGCGTGAGCTCCCCGAGCGGTTCCAGTTGTTCGAAGGAGAGCGCCGCGTGCCGGTACAGCTCCAGTACCGAGATGAAGCGGGCCACGACGATGCCCGGCTCGGTGACGCCGGCGACCAGCTCGCGGAAGCTCAGCGACTCGGTGCCGCGCAGCAGAGTGACGACGATGGCGGCCTGCTCGCGGATGCTGACCAGGGGTGCGTGCAGATGGTCGAGGCCGACGTGCGGGATCTCCTTCGGCGCGAAGGCCAGGAGCGCGAGCGCCGCGAAGTCGTCGGGCGTGAGCGACCAGACGAGCTCGGGCGTCTGCTTCCGGTGCTTCTCCTCCAGTGGCACCGCACGCACATGACGGCGGTCCTCCCGCTGCAGGCACCGCGAGAACCACGCGGACACCTCTTTGAACGCGCGGTACTGCAGGAGGCGGGCGAAGAGCAGATCGCGCGCTTCGAGCAGGGCGACGGCCTCGGCGTCGACGAGCTCGCCCTGCGGCAGCAGACCCGCCACCTTCATGTCGAGCAGGGTCGCGGCGACGACGAGGAACTCCGAGGCTTGGTCGAGCTCCTCCTCGTCCTCGAGGTCGGCGAGGTACGCGATGAAGTCGTTGGTGACGGCGCTCAGCGACACCTCGGTGATGTCCATCTCGTGCTTCGAGATGAGGTTCAGCAGGAGGTCGAAGGGGCCGTCGAAGTTCGACAGCGAGACCCGGAACCCGGCGGCGGCGTCGTCGGCCGAGGAGGACTCCGCGGCGTCGACGGCGTCGGCGAGTGCCGGGACCTCAGCGGTTCCGAGCTCGTCAGGCGACGGCGCCACGGGCGACCAGCTCCCTGGCCAGCCGCAGGTATGCCTGTGCGGCCGCGTGCTCCGGAGCGAACTCGGTGATCGGGACCCCCGAGACCGACGCGTCCGGGAACTTCACGGTGCGGCCGATCACGGTCTCCAGCACGTCGTCGCCGAACGCCTCCACGACGCGCTCCAGCACCTCGCGCGAGTGCAGCGTGCGCGGGTCGTACATGGTCGCCAGCAGCCCGTCCATCTCGATGGAGGGGTTCAGGCGATCGCGGACCTTGTCGATGGTCTCGATGAGGAGCGCGACACCGCGGAGCGCGAAGAACTCGCACTCGAGCGGGATGATGACGCCGTGCGCCGCCGTCAGCGCGTTCACGGTCAGCAGACCGAGCGACGGCTGGCAGTCGATGAGGATGACGTCGTACTCCCCCGCCACCTGCCGGAGCACGCGGGCGAGGATCGTCTCGCGGGCGACCTCGTTGACGAGGTGCACCTCCGCGGCGGAGAGATCGATGTTCGCGGGGAGGACGTCGAGACCGGGCACGTTCGAGTGCACGATCGCGTCGTGCGCGTCGCGCTTCGTGTCGAGCAGGAGGTCGTAGACCGTCGGCACGTCGTGCGTCTGGATACCGAGACCGGCGGACAGCGCACCCTGCGGGTCGAAGTCCACGGCGAGCACCTTGCGGCCGTACTCCGCGAGGGCGGCGGCGAGATTGATGGAGGTCGTCGTCTTGCCGACGCCGCCCTTCTGGTTGCAGAGGGCGATGATGCGCGCCGGGCCGTGCGACTTCAGAGGCGCCGGGATCGGGAAGCCCTGGTACGGGCGGCCGGTGGGTCCCATGGGGGTGTCGTCGGCCTTCTGCGCCTTCGCCCTGGACTTCGCCACTTTCTCAGCCACCGGTTCTCCTGCTCCTTCGTGCTTGCTCGATTGTAGCCGCCACGCGTTCCCCCGCCGTCCCGGCGCGCGGCGGGCGGTCACCGAACAGCCCTGGAGTGCGCGATCAGTGTGCGCGGGGATGCGAGGTCGCGTAGATGTCACGGAGAGCATCCACCGACACGTGCGTGTAGATCTGCGTCGTCGCGACCGAGGAATGGCCCAGCAGCTCCTGCACCACCCGCACGTCGGCGCCGCCCTGCAGGAGGTGCGTCGCGAACGAATGCCGCAGCGTGTGCGGGGAGACCTCGGCGGTGAGCTGTGCGCGCTCGGCAGCGGAACGGATCACCAGCCAGGCGCTCTGGCGCGAGAGCGGGGCACCGCGCGCGCCGAGGAAGAGCCGGGCCGATGCACGGCCCTTCGCCGCGAGTTCCGGGCGGACCCGGGTGAGGTAGGCGTCGACGGCGGCGCGGGCGTACGATCCCACCGGGACGATGCGCTCCTTCGAGCCCTTGCCCCGGAGACGCAGCACCTCGCCGTGCGCCATGTCGTCGACGTCGAGCCCGACCGCCTCCGACACCCGGGCGCCCGTGGCGTAGAGGAGCTCCAGGAGCGCCCTGTCGCGGATGCCGAGCGGCTCCTCGGCCGACGGCGCGGCGAGCAGGCGCTCCACCTGGTCGATCGTGAGGGCTTTCGGCAGCCGGCGCGGGGTCTTGGGTGGGCGGAGTCGTCCGGTCGGATCGTCCGCCTCGATGCCCTCGCGGGCGAGGAACCGGTGCCAGCCGCGCACCGAGGACTGCAGGCGCGCCAGACTCGTCGCGGCCGGCTGCGGCTCCGCAGACGCGCGGGCGGCGATGAAGCGGTCGACGACAGCGGGCGTGATGTCCGCGGTGTCGTCGATCCCCTCCGCTGTGAGCCAGTCCCGGTAGCCCTCGAGATCCCGCCGGTAGGCGCCGACCGTGTGGCTGCTGAGCCCGCGCTCGATCGTCACATGACGCAGGTACGCGTCGAGGGCGCGATCGAGCAGCATGCTCAGCTCCGGTCGCGCAGCCTCTGCGCGGCTGCCAGGACGCCGATGGAAAGGATGCCGTTGTGCAGGCGCCCCTCCAGGACTCCGGCGACGGCCTCCTCCAGCGGCACCCACGCGACGCGGATGTCGGCCTCCTCGTCCTCGCGGTCGTGCGCGGTCTCGGCGGCTGAGAGTCCGGTCGCGAGGAACACCCGGATGAGCTCGTCGTTACCGCCGGGCGTCGTCCACGACGACACCAGGGGCTCCCAGTGGGCGGCGACGAGGTCGGCTTCCTCCGCGAGCTCGCGACGGGCGGCCGTCATCGGCTCCTCCCCCGCAACGTCGAGAAGGCCGGCCGGCAGCTCCCAGTCGCGGTGGCGGATCGGGTGACGGTACTGCTGGATGAGGAGCACCCGTCCCTCGTCGTCCAGCGCGAGGATCGCGACAGCCCCGGGGTGGGCGACATACTGTCGCACGATCTCGCCGTCGCCGTAGCGGACCCGATCGGAGCGCACGTCCCATACGCGCCCCTCGTAGACGAGGTCGCTGCTCAGGACCTCCGGCTCGAAGGGCTCGTCGCGCAGCGGCTCCGCGACGCCCGGCGCCTCCGACTCACTCATCGACGGGCACGTCGAACAGCTCGCTCGCGCGGTGGCGGGCGATGGCCGCGCCGACGAGACCGCGGAACAGCGGGTGCGGGTCGGTCGGACGCGAGCGGAGCTCCGGGTGCGCCTGGGTGGCGATGTAGTACGGGTGCACGTCGCGCGGCAGCTCGACGTACTCGACGAGGTCCAGCTCGGGGTTCAGACCCGAGAACACCAGACCGGCCTCCGACAGGCGATCGCGATAGGCGTTGTTCACCTCGTAGCGGTGGCGGTGACGCTCGGACACCTCGGCGGCGCCGTAGACCTCGCGCGCCAGCGAGCCTTCCGCGAGAGCAGCCTTGTACAGGCCGAGTCGCATGGTGCCGCCCAGGTCGCCGCCGTCGAGGATCTCGATCTGCTCGGCCATGGTCGCGATGACGGGCTCCGCGGTGTCCGGATCGAATTCGCTGGACGAGGCCCCGGCGATCCCGGCGACGTCGCGGGCGTACTCGATGACCATGCACTGCAGACCCAGGCAGAGGCCGAGGGTCGGGATGCCCTGCTCACGGGCGAACTTCAGCGCGCCCAGCTTGCCCTCGATGCCGCGGATGCCGAAGCCGCCGGGCACGCAGATGCCATCGAGCTCGGCCAGCTGCTCCTGCGCACCCTCGGGGGTCTCGCAGAGGTCGGACGGGATCCAGCGGATGTTGACCTTGGTCTCCTGTGCGAAGCCGCCCGCCTTGAGGGCCTCGGTCACGGACAGGTAGGCGTCCGGCAAGTCGATGTACTTGCCGACGAGACCGATCGTGACCTCGTGCTTCGGGTTGTGCACCGCGTGCAGCACCTTGTTCCAACGCGTCCAGTCGACGTCGTCCGCCTTCTGGTCGAGGCCGAGGCGGCGCACGATGTAGGAGTCGAGGCCCTGCTCGTTGAGGGTCGACGGGATGTCGTAGATGCTCGGCAGGTCGACGGTGTTGATGACGCCTTCGACGTCGACGTCGCACATCAGGGCGATCTTGTTGCGGTTGCTCGCGCTCACCGGGCGATCGCTGCGGAGCACGAGGGCATCGGGCTGGATGCCGACCTGGCGGAGAGCTGCGACCGAGTGCTGGGTCGGCTTGGTCTTCTGCTCACCGGACGCGCCCATGAACGGCACGAGCGAGACGTGCACGAAGAACACGCTGTCGCGGCCGAGCTCGTGACGAAGCTGGCGCGCGGCCTCGAGGAAGGGCTGCGACTCGATGTCGCCGACCGTGCCGCCGACCTCGGTGATGATCACGTCGGGACGCGGGTCCTCGGTGGCCTGCAGCCGCATGCGGCGCTTGATCTCGTCGGTGATGTGCGGGATGACCTGCACGGTGTCGCCGAGGTACTCGCCGCGACGCTCACGGGCGATCACCTGCGAGTAGATCTGACCGGTCGTGACGTTGGCCGCCTCCGACAGGTTGATGTCGAGGAAGCGCTCGTAGTGGCCGATGTCGAGGTCGGTCTCCGCACCGTCGTCGGTGACGAACACCTCGCCGTGCTGGAACGGGTTCATGGTGCCCGGATCGACGTTCAGATACGGGTCGAGCTTCTGCATGACCACGCGGAGTCCGCGGGCCGTCAGGAGGTTGCCCAGGCTGGCCGCGGTGAGCCCCTTGCCCAAAGACGAAACGACACCACCAGTCACGAAGATGTGCTTGGTCGTGTCGTTCTTGGGCCCCGCAGAAGAAGAGTTCATCACGGGCTTCTATCCTAACAGTTCGTTCAGACGCCGAGGCTGAGAAGCTCGCGGGCGTGGGTGAGTGCGGCATCGGAATCCGCGAGTCCGGAGAGCAGACGAGCCATCTCGGCCTCGCGCTCCTCCCCGTCGAGTCGCCGCACGCTGGAGGCGGTGACGGCGCCGTCGTGCGATTTCACGACGGTGAGGTGGTTGTTCGCGAAGGCGGCGACCTGCGCGAGATGGGTGACGGCGATCACCTGCGACTTCTCGGCGAGTCGGGCGAGTCGCCGCCCGACCTCGATGGCCGCCGCGCCGCCGATGCCCGCGTCGACCTCGTCGAACACGAAGGTCGGCACCGGGTCGGTCGCCGCGATGACGACCTCGATCGCGAGCATCACCCGCGACAGCTCGCCGCCGGAGGCGCCCTTGGCCACAGAGCGCGGTTCGGCGCCGGGGTGCGGGGCGAGCAGGATGGCGACGTCGTCGCGACCGTGGGTGCTCTCGGGGCCAGGGGCCACGGAGACCTCCAGACGGGCATCCGGCATCGCCAGGGCGTGGAGCTCGGCGGTCACGGCTTCGCCGAGCCGGACCGCGGCCTCGCTCCGCGCCGCGGTGAGAGCACCGGCGCGGGCGTCGAGTTCCGCCCTGGCCTCGTCGCGCTCGGCGGTGAGGCGCTCCAGGCGCTCCCCGTCGTCGTCGAGCTCCGCCAGCCGCGCGGATCCGGTCTGCCACAGCGCCAGCGCCTCCGCCAGCGAACCGTGCTGACGGATGAGGACGCCGAGCGCGGCCCGGCGCTCCTCGACGGCGGCGAGCTCATGGGGTCCGGACTCGTCGAGGTCGGCGAGGAAGCCGGAGAGCACACCGGCGGCGTCGGCGATCCGGTAGCCGATGTCGGCCAGGGTCTCCGCGACCTCCGCCAGCTTCGGGTCCGACACGCGCTCGATCGCTCGGCGGGCTTCCGCGACCAGCGCCGACGCATCCGGCTCGCCCTCCTCGTTCGAGAGAGTGCCGTGCGCCAGAGCCGCAGCGAGCCGTAGCTCCTCCGCGTTCGCGAGGCGCTCGGCACGGGCCGTCAGCTCCTCGTCCTCCCCCTCTTCCGGGGCGGTGGCTTCGATCAGGGCGAGATCCTCCCGCAACCGGGCGGCCTCCTCGGCACGCCGATCGCGGTTCGCGGTGATGTCGATGATCTCGGCGTCGAGCGTTCGCCAGCGCTCGAACGCGGCCTGGTACTCCTCCAGCGCCCGTGTGATCGCCTCTCCGCCGAAGCGGTCGAGGGCGTCGCGCTGGGCGGCGGCCGACCGCAGCCGCAGCTGCTCGGACTGTCCGTGCACGACGATGAGCTCGTCCGCGAGCGAGGACAGCACTCCCGCCGGCGCGGCGCGTCCGCCGACACTCGCACGACTGCGGCCCTCGGCGCTGAGAGTGCGCGACACATACAGCTCCGCCGTTCCGGCACCGGCCGGCTCCAGCTCTCCTCCGGCCTCGGCCACGATGTCGGCGACCTCACCCTTCTCGGGCACGATCCACACCCCGGCCACCGACGCCTGCGCGGCTCCCTTGCGCACGGCCCCCGAGTCGGCGCGCTGGCCGAGGAGCAGCCCGAGCCCGGTGACGACCATGGTCTTGCCCGCGCCCGTCTCTCCGGTGATGGCCGTGAAACCCGGGCCGAGCGGCAGGACGGCGTCGGCGATCACGCCGAGCCCCTGCATGCGCATCTCCTCGATCATGCGTCGCTCCTCCGCTCCTGTCCGCGCCATCCTTCGACGGGCAGCTGGAACTTCCGCACGAGACGGTTCGTGAAAGCGGTCGGGTGCAGGCGCGCGAGGCGGACCGGGCGCGACGAGCGGCGCACCACGACGCGGGCGCCCGGCGGGAGGTCGTGGGAACGACGGCCGTCGCACCAGAGGATGCCCGAGCCGTCCGTCCGCTCCAGCATCTCGATGGCCACGGCCGCCTCGGGGCTCACCACGAGCGGCTTCGCGAACAGGGCGTGTGCCGACAGCGGGACCACCGCGATGGCTTCGACCGTCGGCCAGATGACCGGGCCGCCGGCGGAGAAGTTGTAGGCGGTCGAGCCGGTCGGGGTGGAGATGACCATGCCGTCGCAGCCGAAGCTCGACAGCGGGCGCCCGTCGATCTCGAGCACCACCTCGATCATGCGCTCGCGGCTCGCCTTCTCGACGGTCGCCTCGTTCAGGGCCCAGGTCTCGAAGACGACGTCGCCGGACCTGTCCTTCACGCGCACCGACAGCGCCAGGCGCTCCTCGACCTCGTAGTCGCGGGCGATGACGCGTCGCATCGCGTCGTCCATGTCGTCCCGGTCGATCTCCGCGAGGAAGCCGACGTGTCCCATGTTGATGCCGAGCACCGGAGCGCCGCTGTCGCGGACGAGTTCCGCCGCACGGAGGATCGTGCCGTCGCCGCCGAGGACGATCGCGAGTTCGAGGGACGCCGGACCGGCGGAGGCATCCAGCACATCGACGTCCGCGAAGAACGCATCGACCGCGGCGAGCTCGGCATGGTCGTCGGCTGCCAGGACAGGACGGACCCCCGCGCCGCGGAGGGCATCGATCACCCGACGGGCGGCCGCGACGGTGTCGACGCGACCCGCGTGGGCGACGACCAGGATCCTGCGCTCGTTCATCGTCCCCCTGCCAGCCGGTTGATGGTGTCCATCCATTCTGTCGGATTGCTGCCGCCGCCCGGGACGAGGTGCACGAGATACTCGGCATTGCCGTGAGTCCCGAGGATCGGGGAGGAGACGATCCCCGCCATCCCCATCCCCGCGTCCCAAGCACTCCACACCACGCGGGCCACGGCGTCGGCACGAGTGGCCGGGTCGGTGACGAGACCGCCGCGCACGGCCGTCCGCCCGACCTCAAACTGCGGTTTGACCAGCAGCAGCACGTCGGCGCCCGGCGCGGCGACCGCGACCACTGCGGGCAGCACGAGCTCGAGCGAGATGAACGAGAGGTCACCCACCACCAGTTCCGGCGGCGCCGGCTCCCCCGTCGCCGCGGCGAGGCTGTCGGGTGTCATGTGCCGCACGTTGAAGCCCTCGACCGCGGTGACGCCGGAGTCGGCGGCGACCGAGGGGGCGAGCTGACCATGCCCGACGTCCACGGCGAGCACACGGCGCGCGCCGCGTTCGCGCAGGACCTGCGTGAATCCGCCGGTCGATGCACCCATATCGAGCGCGAGGCGCCCCTGCACCGGGATGCCGAAGCCGTCGAGCCCGGCGACGAGCTTGTGCGCGGCGCGGCTGACGTAGTGGTCGGCGCCGGCGACCGTGATCGTGTTCGAGTCGTCGACCGCGGTCGAGGCCTTGACGACAGGGCGGCCGTCGACGCTCACGAGACCGTCGGCGATCAGGGTGGCGGCATGCGTGCGCGAACGGGCGAGTCCTCGGGAGGCGAGGGCGGCGTCGAGTCGCGTCATCGTTGTCCTGGAGTCTCCCGCTGTTCCAGCCGGGATCCGCTCTCGAGCCGTCGCGAGAGTTCGTCGTGCAGGGAAGAGTATGCGTCTGCGCGTGCCGTGAGCGGCTGTCCTTCGATCAGGCGCAGCCGACTCCACAGGCCGTCCGTCGGCGCGCTGGTCGTCGTCTCGTCGCTCACGCTTCCACTGTACGCGGCACCGCCGACGGCCGATGGCGCCACGCGTGGCTCAGGGGCGGTGGAACGGGTCGTCGTACAGTCGCTCCGGCACCCGCAGGACGAAGACCGGCGTCCCCGAAGCCCAGATGGCGGCGGCACCAGCGCGGAGCAGGTCCAGCTGGTCCCCGGATTCCGCCACGATCTCGACATCTGCGCCGCGAACGCGGACGGCGGCACCGTTCACGTCGTAGACGCCCTCGGTCACCACGGCCTCGGGATACGGCTCGTGCAGGCCGCGCAGATCACCGAGGATGTAGGTCGGCCGCGATCCCTCAGGTGCGGCGAGCACGTGCTTGGGGCGGTCGATCCCGGTCAGCACGAGCGCGGACTCGATTCCGGCGCGGCTCGCGCCCATGATGTCGGTGTCGAGACGGTCGCCGATGAAGAGCGCCTTCGTCGCCCCGAAGCGGGCGAGCGCCTCCTCGAAGATCGGAGTCTCCGGCTTGCCCGCCACCGTCGCCAGACGACCGATGGCCGTGTGGACGGCGGAGACGAGGGTGCCGTTCCCCGGCGCGACGCCGCGCTCGCGCGGGATCGTCCAGTCCGTGTTCGTGGCGATCCAGGGTATGCCGCCCTCGTCCTCGGGGACCTTGAGGGCGAACGCCGCCTCGGCAAGATCGGTCCAGGCCACCTCGGGGGCGAACCCCTGGACCACGGCCGACGGTGCATCCTCGGCGCTGCGTGTCACCGTGTAGCCGGCCTTCTGCACCTCGTCGACGAGGCCGTCACCGCCGACGACGAGGATGGTCGCCGGCGCCGGCACGATCCCGGACAGCAGACGCATCGCCGCCTGCGGGCTCGTGACGACGTCCTGCGGAGCGACGTCGAGTCCGAGACTCGTGAGGTGCGCCGCCACGGAGGCATCGGTGCGTGAGGCGTTGTTGGTGATGTAGCCGAGACGCACCGCGTGCGCCGCCGCGTTCAGGCTCTCCACCGCATGCGGCAGCGCGCCGGGACCGGCATAGACCACGCCGTCCAGATCAGCGAGGACGGTGTCGACGCCCCTGAGCGGCGTGTGTCCCACGGGTTGCTTCCGCGCCTTTGGTGTGAAGAGTCCCACCTACGCCTCCGGCTTCTCGGGCGCGGAGGGCGAGTCGTCCTCCGTCTCATCGTCTTCACCGAGCAGCTCTCGCACCTCGTCCTCGATGGACGGCTCGGGGGTGTCGGGGGTGTCCGGGGTGTCGGCCTCGGTCGCGTCGTCGGCCTCGGTCGCGTCGTCGTCGACGTCCTCGACAGAAGCGACCTCCTCGACAGAAGCGACCACCTCGGAGGACTCGTCGTCGGAGAACTCGTCCTCGATGAGGCCGTCCTCCACGTAGAGCTCCTCATCGCCGGCCTCATCCACACCGAGAGCTTCAGCAGCGACCTCGGCGCGATGCGCCCAGAACTCCGCTTCGTCGGTGCGCCCGAGGTCCTCCAGCACGGCGGACCGCGCGGCGAAGAGCGCGGGGCTCCACTCGAACGCGCGATCCGGGTCGAGCTCCGGAATCTCGAGTTCGCCGAGCGCCAGCTCGAGGTCTCCCTGGTCGAGTCGGGCACCCGACATCGCGATCGCAAGGGCGACCCGCACGGGCGTGGTGAGAGCCGATCGGTCCACGGCGCGGCCAGTCTCGAGGGCGCGGTCGGGACGCCCGATGCCGCGCTCGCTGTCGACCATGAGCGCGATCTGGTCGTCCTTGCCGGAGATCCGGCGATAGGTGCGCAGCTCACGCAGGGCCAGGGCGAAGTCGCCCGTCGCGTAGGCGGTGATGCCGAGAGTTTCGCGGACGATCGCGATCCGGCCGGCGCGACGCGAGGCCGCCAGCGCATGCTCGTGCGCCAGAGCGGGGTCCTCGTCGATCAGCCGGGAGGCCATCGCCAGGTGTCGGGCGACGAACTCGGCGTTCTCCTTGCTGAGCGTCTTCAGCTCGTTGCGCGCGGACGGGTGCAGGTCGCGGGCCGTGACCTCGTCCGGGAGACGGGGCTCATCGAACCGCGGACGCTCGTTCGCCGCGTTGGCCGGACGTTCCCGCCCGGCGCCGCCACGCTGCGGGAATGACCGCGACCGGTCGCTCCCCCGCTCACGCTCGAACCCGCCGTCGCGGCGCGGGGCGCTGTCGCCGCGGTTGTATCCATCCTCACGACGAGGCGCACCACCATCGCGGTTGTATCCACCCTCACGACGAGGCGCACCA
>NZ_SSDN01000002.1:0-1713 GCF_004794355.1 Microbacterium sp. K36
GGCGCGACGGCGGGCGCGAGCCTCGGCGCGCGTCCGGGGGAGGGCGCCTGCCGTCGGCGCCGGAAGCGGCACGGTGACGTCCGTGGCCACCTCTTCGGTCGAAGGGAGGTCGATCAGCCGGCGCAGTTCGCTCTCGACCTCCAGAGCGTGCGGCCGTGCCTCGGGGTCGATCGCCGTCATCGCGCTGAGCAGTGCGGCCCACTCCGATCCCAGCTCCGACGGGATCTCCGGCGCGACGTGGAGACGGGCGAGGGCGGATTCGACGCTGAGGGTGGGGGCGAAGCCGGGCTTGCCGGTGAGCGCCTCCAACAGCACCAGCCCGAGCGCGTAGATGTCGACCGCGGGACGGATGTCGCCGTTTCGCAGCTGCTCGGGCGCCATGTAGGTCAGCGTCCCGAGGACGATCCCGGGGGTGGTGACACGGGACATGTCGATGGCGCAGGCGATGCCGAAGTCGGCGAGCTTCGCGCTCCAGCGGCCGTTCGTGTCGAGGGGTGGGGTGAGCAGGACATTCGAGGGCTTGATGTCGCGGTGCACGATGCCGGCGCTGTGCACGGCGTGGAGGGCGGAGGCGATGTCCGCACCGATCGTGGCGATCTCGCGCGGAGTGACCGTCGCGCGGGCCATGCGCTTGCTCAGAGTCGGTCCGGGCACGTACTCCATCACGAGGTACTTCGGTCGTCCGGGCTCGAGGTGCGCGTCGAGGAGTGTGACCAGGCCCGGGTGGTTGAGACCCGCGAGGAGCGCCTTCTCCGAATGCACCCGCTCCACGGACACGACGGCATCGTCGGATTCGCGGAACATCTTCACCGCGACGGTGCGTTCGAGGGCGATGTCCTCCGCGCGATACACGGTCGCCATCCCGCCCATGCCGACAGCCTCCGCCAGGCGGTAGCGGCCGTCCAGAAGCGCGGCGGTGGGCGGGGCTTCCTGGGTGATCACGGCGTCCTCCACTGGCGGGACCGGGTATCCCGACGATGTCTTCACCGTATCCGCGCAGAGAAAACACTGCGTTGGGGTTGACGTGGAGGCTGACACCTGCAACGGCGGATCCACGGGGAGCTGAGAGACTGGACGGATGGCAGGGATTCACCACGTGGAGGTCTGGATCGCCGACCTCGTGTCGTCGCGAGCTGAGTGGGGGTGGCTGCTCGGTGCGGTGGGTTTCGTCCGCGCCGGCGCATGGCCAGAGGGCGAGTCGTGGGAGGCGGGCGGCGCGTATGTCACCCTTACGACATCCCCGAACCTCAGCGGCAGCGCACACGATCGTCGCGCTCCGGGTGTGAACCATCTCGCCTTCGCTGCGGGCCCGCAGGACCGTGTGGACGCGATCATGGCGGCGGCGCCCGAACACGGCTGGCGGCCGTTGTATGCGGAGCGCTACCCGCACGCCGGTGGGCCCGATCACTACGCCGGATGGCTGGAGAACTCCGCGGGGTTCAAGGCCGAGGTCGTCGCCGACGCGTCCTGACGCGGGCCTCGCCCGGAGCGCCGTTACCGCCAGAGGCGGGCGGCGGTGCTGGCGGTCTCCCTGGAGATGGCGTTGGCGAGAGCGAACAGATCGCCGGACGGCGCCTGAGAGAAGGAGATCCCATGACCATTCGCACCGATCCCTGGCCGGTCGGGAGCGGGCCCGCACGCAGTTCAGCTGGGGCGCCTGTTCGGCGAGCTCGGCGAGCTGGGCGTCAACGTCGAGGACCTGCGCCTGGAGCA
>NZ_SSDN01000003.1:0-4632 GCF_004794355.1 Microbacterium sp. K36
AGACGGACGGAGACGGGATCGGAGACGGACGGAGACGGGATCGGAGACGGACGGAGACGTGATCGGAGACGGACGGAGACGGGATCGGAGACGGACGGAGACGTGATCGGGGACGGGACGGGGCGGAGACGACGGATGCCGCGGGGACCGAGGTCCTCGCGGCATCCGTGTCAGGCGTGGATCAGCCCGGGTGGGTCATCGACAGGAGGTCGAGCTTCTCGTCGAGCTGTTCGAGCGTCAGCTCGCCGCGCTCGACGTAGCCGAGGTCGATCACGGCGTCGCGCACCGTGATGCCCTTGGCCACCGAGTGCTTCGCGATCTTGGCTGCGGCCTCGTAGCCGATCAGCTTGTTCAGCGGCGTGACGATCGACGGGCTCATGCCCGCGAAGGCGGCGGCACGGTCGAGGTTCGCCTGCAGGCCGTCGATGGTCTTGTCGGCGAGCACGCGGGAGGCGTTCGACAGCAGGCGGATCGACTCGAGCAGCGCGGTGCCCATGACCGGGATGGCGACGTTCAGTTCGAACGAACCGGAGGCCCCGGCCCAGGCGACGGTCGCGTCGTTGCCGATGACGCGCGCGCACACCATGAGCACGGCCTCGGGGACGACGGGGTTCACCTTGCCCGGCATGATCGACGACCCGGGCTGCAGGTCGGGGATGTGCAGCTCGCCGAGGCCGGTGTTGGGACCGGAGCCCATCCAGCGCAGGTCGTTGTTGATCTTCGTCAGCGAGACCGCGATGGTGCGGAGCGCGCCGGAGGCCTCGACGAGACCGTCACGGTTGGCCTGCGCCTCGAAGTGGTCCTTCGCCTCGGTGATGGGCAGCTCGGTCTCGGCCGCGAGCAACTCGATGACCTTCTGCGGGAAGCCGAGCGGCGTGTTGATGCCGGTGCCGACGGCCGTGCCGCCCAGGGGCACCTCGGCCACGCGGGGGAGCGCCGACTGCACGCGCTCGATGCCCAGGCGGATCTGACGGGCGTACCCGCCGAACTCCTGGCCGAGCGTCACGGGCGTCGCGTCCATGAGGTGCGTACGGCCGGACTTGACCGCGTCCTTCCAGAGCTCCGCCTTGGCCTCGAGGGCGACGGCGAGGTGGTCGAGCGCGGGGATCAGGGTGTCGATGAGCGCCTGGGTGACGGCGATGTGCACCGAGGTCGGGAACACGTCGTTCGACGACTGGGAGGCGTTCACGTGGTCGTTGGGGTGCACGGTCGAGCCGAGGATGCGGCTCGCGAGCGTCGCCAGGACCTCATTCATGTTCATGTTCGACGAGGTGCCGGAACCGGTCTGGTAGGTGTCGACCGGGAACTCACCGTCGTGGCTCCCCGCGGCGACCTGGTCGGCGGCCTGGGCGATCGCGTCGGCGATGGCGCCGTCGAGCGTGCCGAGCTCCTTGTTCGCCAGCGCGGCGGCCTTCTTGATGCGCGCGAGTGCGGCGATCTGCGTGGACTCCAGGCCCTTGCCGGAGATCGGGAAGTTCTCCACGGCGCGCTGCGTCTGCGCCCCATAGAGCGCGTTCACGGGCACTCGCACCTCACCCATGGTGTCGTGTTCGATGCGGTACTCGGTGTCGGTCATTCCGAACCCTCCTTGGTTGCGGGGTCGATCCCCTCGGCTTCGATGCCGACCGTGATGACGGGCGCTGCCTCACCCTCGGCCAGACGATAGTTGGCGCCGACGATGCCGAGACGGCCTTCGGCGACGGCGTTGCTGATGATCTCGGACGACTGCAGCAGGTCGTTGACGGTGTTGCGCAGGTGCTCGCGTCCGACGAGCTCCGCATCGATGTCGGCCACCGTGCCGCCGCCGCTCTCCGCGAGGACCTTGCGGGCGGCCGGGACGATCGGCGCGATGAGCTTCCAGATGTGCGGGGGGAGCGGGTCGGCATCGATGGCGGTGCCGTCGATGGCGGCCCGTACCGCACCGCAGGAGTCGTGTGCGAGCACCACGATGAGCGGCACCTCGAGGACGGCGACCGCGTACTCCAGGCTCGCCACGATGGACTCGCCGATCACCTGTCCGGCGTTGCGCACCACGAAGAGGTCACCGAGGCCGAGGTCGAAGATGATCTCCGCGGCGAGGCGGGAGTCCGAGCAGCCGAACAGCGTCGCGACGGGGTGCTGGGCCGCGGTGAGGTCCTTGCGGCGGTCGACGTTCTGGTTCGGGTGCTGGGGCTCGTCGCGGACGAAGCGACGGTTGCCGTCCTGCATCTGCTTCCAGGCGGCGGCGGGGGTCAGCGGGTGAGTCATCGGGCCTCCGAGACGGTGCGGATCTGGGGGATGAGCGACTCCGCGAGCTCGGCGGTCGAGTCCGCGGAGCGGGAGCCGTAGAGGAGCACGTAGTCGTCGCCGGCCTGGGTGCCGAGGGCATAGGTGACGTTCGCCTCGGCGCCGGCGGAGCCGGGTCGATAGACGTCCCACTCCAGACCGCCGATGCGCACGGTGTCGGTCGGGGCGACGCCGTTCAGCCGCTGCGGGGCCCAGGATGCATCGGCATCGAAGGCCTGGGCGAGCTTGATGAACCCGCGCTCGTCCTGTGCCGCGGGGGCGAGGGTGACCTCCCAGACCACCGGGGCTCCGCTCTGGAGCTCGGCGGCGTTCACCCGCCAGAAATCGTCCGTCTCGGGAACGATCGCCGGGCTGCCCATGGACGACTCGACGTCCGCGGCGATGGCGGCCACGTCGATCGGCTTCGCGGCGACCGGCTCGCCCCGGGGGACGAGCGCGATGATGACGACGACGACCGCGAGGGTCACCACGAGCGCGGCGACGAGGTTGCGGACCGTCTGGCTCGACCGGTAGGCCTTGCTCGACGCGGCCTTGCGTGCCGCGGTCTCGTCCGGGGTCTCCGGTCGACCGAGGTCGGCATTGATCGCGGGACCCTTGGTCATGACGCGTCGCTCTCGTCGGGGGTGGCAGTGCGCGCAGCCTCGAGACGACGCTTCGCGCCGAGCAGCCACTCCTCGCAGCGGGCTGCCAGAGCTTCGCCGCGCTCCCAGAGGGCCAGCGAGTGCTCGAGGGTCGGTGCCCCCTGCTCGAGCTCGGCGACGACCCGCACGAGCTCGTCACGGGCCGCCTCGAACGACAGCGTGTCCACAGGGGTGTCGTTCACGGCGCTCACTCCTCCATCCTACGTCGTGCCCCGGACGCCGCCCGCTCAGGCGTCTTCCGCGATCTCGCCCTCCGAGCGCACCGCGACCGACCCTCGGTCCACCGTGAGCGTGAGCGCGCTGCCCGCGGGGGCGTCCGCCGCGTCGCGGAGGATCACGCCGCCTTCGAGGTGGGCGATGGCGTAGCCGCGGGCCAGCGTCGCGGCGGGGGAGAGGGCGCGTAGCGAGGCGCGCAGTTCGCTCGTCCGCCGGCCGGCGTCGTCGAGCTGCCGGCTCACGGCGTCGCGGCCGCGGGCGAGGAGCAGGAAGGTCTCCTGGGCGCGCGTGTCGATGATCGGATTGGGGGAGCGCAGCACCGGACGGGACCGCAGCTGCTCGAGCTGGGCGATGTCGTGCGTGAGGCGCTGTGTGAGGCGGGTGGTGGCCCGGGACCGCAGCTGCGCGATGAGCGCGCGCTGCTCCCCGACATCCGGGACCACGCGCTTGGCGGCGTCGGTGGGGGTCGACGCGCGGAGATCCGCGACGTCGTCGAGGAGCGGGTGGTCGTTCTCATGGCCGATGGCGCTGACCACCGGCGTGGAGGCTGCCGCGACCGCCCGGACGAGGCGCTCGTCGCTGAAACCGAGCAGGGTCTGCGGGTCGCCTCCGCCGCGCGCGATGATGATGACGTCCACCTCGGGGTCTGCGTCCAGACGCGCAAGCGCGGCCAGCGTGTCCGGCACGCAGCGATCGCCCTGCACCGCGGCGTACGCGGTCTTGAACCGCACCTGCGGCCAGCGCAGCTCGGCGTTGCGGTGCACGTCCTTCTCGGCGTCGGAGCGCTCGCCGGTGATGAGGCCGATGACGTGCGGGAGGAACGGCAGCCGCTTCTTGCGGGCAGGATCGAAGAGGCCCTCCTGGCGGAGCTGCACGCGCAGCCGTTCCAACCGCTCGAGCTGGTCGCCGAGTCCGACATGCTTCATGGCCGAGACCGCGAAGCTGAAGTCTCCGGAGCGCACGAAGTAGTCGGCCTTGACGGCGGCGACGACGTGATCGCCCACGCCGAGGTCGGCGGGGATGCGGCCGCGCACGCTCGACCAGACGCGGATGGAGATCTGCGCGTCGGAGCGGGTGTCCTTGAGGCGGGCGAAGACGTTGCCGGCGCGGACGTTCCAGGAGGTGATCTCGCCCTCGACCCATACCGTGTTCCACCGTGCGACGAAGTCGCGGATGGTGGCGTTCAGGCGGGCGACCGAGGTCGGCGCCTGCGCGGTGGAGTCGCGGGGGGCGACGGCATCCGCCGGCGGGGTCTCACCCGGTCCCGTCGTCGCTTCGAAGACTGTCATCTGCTCCCGTTCCTGCTCGCGCGCTCACCGGCCCCGTCCAGCCGGGCGACGGTAGAATCGAGGGGTGACTTCGACTGCCGTTCATCTTCCCGCTCCTCGCATCCCACGAGTGCGCGCCGCGGCCGGGCGGCTTCAGGATAACCCGGTGCCCGGACACAAGCGCGTCCTGCTTGCCGCCCCCCGCGGATACTGTGCAGGGG
>NZ_SSDN01000004.1:0-8706 GCF_004794355.1 Microbacterium sp. K36
ACCGGCGGTCCCACCGCGTCCCGACGTCGCCCCGGCGACCACCCCCGGCGCGGTCCCCGGGAGCGCGGGGGCGGCAGGCCTGGTCGGAGGTGCCGGAACCGCAGAGAACACCACCCTCGGTCAGCCGCCGCTGCCCACAGACGGCACCGTGCCCGGTGCGCCGGACGGCATGAGCGGGATCGATGCCGGCACCGCTCCGTGGGGCGTCACGCCGCACGGCGAGACCGTGGACGAGGGGGACACCCCGCTCTACGACCGCACCGACGCCGCCACCCGCGGATCCGACGAAGAGGGGCGACCATGACCGACGCCGCCCCCACACCCTCGGAGCAGAAGGCCGAGACCACGTCGCTCGGCGATCTGCTCAGCGAGGTCACGACCGATCTGTCGACGCTGATGCGGCAGGAGCTGGAGCTCGCCAAGGCCGAGCTCAAGCAGTCGGCCACGCGTGCTGGCCGCAGCGCGGGGATGCTCGGCGGGGCGGGATACGGCGCACTCATGGCCGTGTTCTTCCTGTCCGTCGCCCTCTGGTGGGCCCTCGGCGCCTACGTCAGCGGCCTCGGCTGGTCGGCCGTGATCGTCGCCGTCATCTGGGCGCTGATCGCCCTCGTCCTGTTCGTGATGGGACGCAAGCAGTTGAAGAGCATCGAAGGGGCTCCGCGCACCGTGGACAGCCTCAAGCGCATCCCTGATGCGGTGAAGAGGAATGAGGAGAACAAATGAGCAATTCACCCGACGCGATCCGCGCCGACATCGAGCGGACCCGAGCGGAGTTCGGCAGGGATGTCGACGCCCTCGCCGACAAGGTCACCCCCTCGAAGGGCGTCCACCGGCAGACGCAGAAGATGAAGGGCGCCGTGCGCTCGGCGGTCGACCGCGTCATGGGCGCCGCCGATGACGCCGGGGACCGACTGGGGGATGCCTCCTCCTCGGTCGCCGATGCGGGGCGGCACACCGTCGCCAAGGCCCAGGGGAATCCGCGGGCGGTGGGTCTGATGGCCTTCGCCGCCGGACTCGTCGTGGCTGCGGTCATCCCCGCCTCCTCGAAGGAGAAGGAACTGGCCGAGGACATCAAGGAGAAGGCCCAGCCTCTCGTCGATGAGGCGACCGACGTCGCCAAGACCATCGGGCAGGATCTCAAGGAGCCGGCGCAGGCGGCGTTCGCCGCCGTCAAGGACGAGGCCGCCGGCGCTGCTGCGCATGTTCGCGACGACGCGACCCACGCCGTCGACGAGGTGAAGAGCAGCGCGCAGGACGCCCGCGACAACGTCGCCGGCGGGAACTGAGCGGCGCGGAATCCCTGGAGGAAGGGCCCGGTCCGATCCGTCGGACCGGGCCCTTCCTGTCGCCGGGGCGTCAGCCGTCGACGCCGGTGCGCGTCGGCGTGGAGTCCCGGCGGGCGACGGAACGACGGTGGAGGAGGACGCCCGTCAGCAGTGCGAGCACCGCCCCCGCGGTGAGCCCGATGAGACCGCCCGCGTCACCGCCGGTGGCGGCCAGCCCCGCGGGGGGAGTGGCCGGCGGCGTCGGCGTCGACGGGGACGGCGGCTCCGCGGTGGTCGGGGGCGTGCTCGGGGAGGGCGGGGAGAGCGTGGTCGGGTTGGTCAGCTCGACGGCCGCGACCGATCCCGCGCCGATCGTGAGTCGTCCGCCTCCATCGGTCGTCGTCACGCCGTCACCGCGGAATCGCGGGCTTCCCCATGCGACACCGGGCACGGCCTCCGCGGTGTGCTCCGACAGCGTCACGACCGCGCCTGCTGGGATCTGCGTGACCTGGCGGGCTGTGCCGTCCGCGGGCAGCGTGAGCGTTCCGGTCACCGCACCGTCCGCGGTGGAGTAGGAGTAGTCGACGGCGAACGTCGCATCGGCCGGGACGAGGGGTGCCCCCTCGCCGACGATCCGTTTCGCGACCGAGAATCCGCCGCGCCCGTCCCCTGCGCCGTCGCCGCCCGCCACGCTCGCGGTCACGGTCGCCGTGGTGGTCGTGAAGCTCGACCCCGAGACGGTGTTGGCGAACACCTGGCCGTCGTGCGCATCCGTCGGCAGCTCGGTCCGATACGACAGCCGATACAGGCGGTCGGTCTGCGCCGGCGCCGTGAGCTCCACGGTGAACGCCGAGCTCGCGGGGCCCGGCGTGAGGATGAAGTCGGATCCCGCCGCGAGCGGGTGGAAGTCCGCCGGGTCGAACAGGCCTCCCGCCCACGCATCGGAGGCGACCGAGCCGATGGCCACGGTGTCCGGCAGCAGGGTCAGCCCGGGAGTCGCGGTATCGGTGAGGGTCGGGCGCTCTCCGCTGAGCAGTCGCCCGGGCACCCAGATGTACCACTCGATGGTCCCGTCGGTGGTCTGCACGCCCGACTTGGTCGCGTCCGTCGGCACCGGCTCGGGGCGCTGCGGGCCGACGCCACCACCGGGGATCTCCACGGTGATCGGATCCCCGTCCCCGGTGGTGAAGGTCACGGTGTCGACGTCGGTGGTCTCCTCCGCCTTCGCCTGGAAGAACAGGGTCCCGCGGACGTTGTCGTGGGTGAGGACGTAGTCGCTCAGCGTGCACGTGATCGCGCTCGCCGTGACGATGCAGGTGCCGACGACGGCACCGTCCGGATCCCGCAGCGGGAACGTCGAGGAGACGCCGACCAGGCGGGGCGTCGTGGGGAAGGCCAGCGAGAAGGTATCGCCGGGCTGCGCGCTGTCGGGGACGGCCCAGGTCGCTTCGAGGCGGAGCGTGTCGTACAGATGGATGTCGCCTGTCGGCTCCACCACCGTCACCGCCGTGATGGCGTCCAGCTCCGCCGCGTGCGCCGCCGGCGGCACCGCGAGTCCGACCAGCGCCAGGAGGACGATGGCGCTGCTTGCCATGCCGCGGCTCCTCCCGCGTCGTCGCTCCGTTCTCCTCTTCTGCGTGCGCACCGTCCACCTCTCTGTTCTCTCCGGGGTCTCCGGACGACGAAACCCGCCTGCTTCGCCGACAGACTCTCACATGCGCGGGTGATTACGCTACGTATGAGGACGATCTGTGATCGATTCCGGACAGTGTGGCGGGAAGGGGGCGGCGAGCCGGGTGCTCGCCTGCGGGCGGTAGGCTGTTCGAGTGGCTGCCTCCCCCACCAACCCCTATTCCGAAGCCGGCGTCGACACCGCGGCGGGTGATCTCGCCGTCGAACTGATGAAGTCGTCCGTGCGCGCGACGCACGGCCCCGAGGTGCTCGGCGGCGTCGGCGGTTTCGCCGGTCTGTTCGACGCCAGCGCTCTGCGTGACTTCCGGCGTCCGCTGCTCGCGACCAGCACCGACGGCGTCGGCACCAAGGTCGCCATCGCGCAGGCCATCGACAAGCACGACACGATCGGCCAGGACCTCGTCGGCATGGTCGTCGACGACATCGTCGTGGTGGGCGCGAGGCCGCTGTTCATGACCGACTACATCGCCTGCGGCAAGGTCGTCCCCCAGCGGATCGCGGACATCGTGCGCGGCATCGCCGAGGCGTGCGCCGCGACGGGCACCGCGCTCGTCGGCGGCGAGACGGCGGAGCACCCCGGTCTCCTGGGCCCGCGGGACTACGACGTCGCCGGCGCGGCGACGGGTGTGGTCGAGGCCGACGCCATCCTCGGCGCGGAGCGTGTGCAGGACGGCGATGCGGTCATCGCCGTCGCCTCCAGCGGCCTGCACTCCAACGGCTACTCGCTCGTGCGGCACATCATCACCCGTGCCGGGATCTCCTACGGCGACAACGCCGAGGACTTCGGTGCGACCTGGGGTGAGGCTCTGCTCGAGCCCACGCGCCTGTACACGCTGCCGCTGCTGCGCCTGATCGAGGCGTCCGGCGGGGTCCACGCCCTGAGCCACGTCACCGGCGGTGGCATCGCCGCCAACCTCGCGCGCGTGCTCCCGCAGGGGAGCTGGGTCGAGGTCGACCGCAGCACCTGGTCGCCGAGCCCGGTCTTCCGCGTGCTGAGCGATATCGCCGGTTCCACGCTGGAGTCCGCCGAGGGCACCTGGAACCTCGGTATCGGATTCCTCGCCGTCGTGGCGGCGGACAGGAAGGATGCCGCGATCGCGGCGCTGAACGCCGAGGGCATGCCCTCCTGGCAGGTCGGCACGGTGGGCTTCGGCCCGCGCCCGGCCGGCGAATTCGAACAGGGCGCCAAGGGCGTCGATGGTGGAGCGGTGCGCCTCGTCGGCGCCTACGCGGACGGAGCGAAGTAAGAGCCCATGTGCGGCATCGTCGGAATGGTGGGCTCTGCCCCGGTCAATCAGGACATCTACGACGCCCTCCTGCTGCTGCAGCATCGCGGGCAGGACGCGACGGGCATCGCCACCGCCGAGGCGAACGGCGTCATGCACAACGCCAAGGCCCAGGGGATGGTGCGCGAGGCGTTCCGCACCCGCGACATGCGCGGACTGCTGGGCAACGTCGGTCTCGGCCACGTCCGCTACGCCACCAAGGGCACCGCGTCCAGTGAAGAGGAGATGCAGCCGTTCTACGTGAACGCGCCCTACGGCATCATCCTCATCCACAACGGCAACCTCACGAACACGCGCGAGCTCGCCGCCGACATGGCCCAGCGCGACCGCCGGCACCTGAACTCGTCGAGCGACACCGAGCTGCTG
This sequence comes from Microbacterium sp. K36, assembly GCF_004794355.1. Classification (NCBI taxonomy): domain Bacteria; kingdom Bacillati; phylum Actinomycetota; class Actinomycetes; order Micrococcales; family Microbacteriaceae; genus Microbacterium; species Microbacterium sp. K36. Next base: position 4,610 of record NZ_SSDN01000004.1, read on the forward strand.
CTCAACGTGCTCGCCGGTGAGCTGCAGGCCACGACCTCCACCGTCGACCTCGACCCCGACCGGATCTTCGAGGCCGTCGCCCGCACGCATGACCGCATCGAGGGCGCGTACGCCGTGATCGCCGTCATCGCCAACTACGGCCTGCTCGCGTTCCGCGATCCGTTCGGCATCCGTCCGCTGATCCTCGGGCGTCGTCCGTCGGTCGTCCCCGGGGCCGAGGGCAAGGACGAGTGGGTCGTGGCGAGCGAGTCCCTCGTGCTGGAGAACGGCGACTACGAGGTCGTGCGCGAGGTCGAGCCCGGCGAGGCCGTGTTCATCACGAACGACGGCGAGCTGTTCACAAAGCAGTGCGCCGCCGAGACGCACCTCGCTCCCTGCGCCTTCGAGTACGTCTACCTCGCCCGTCCGGACTCCGTCATGAACGGCATCTCGGTGTACGAGTCGCGTCTGCGGATGGGCGACAAGCTCGCCGACACGATCGCGAAGCACGTGCCGATGGACAAGATCGACGTGGTCATGCCGATCCCCGACTCGTCGCGCCCCGCCGCGATGGAGGTCGCCCGCAAGCTCGGCATCGAGTACCGCGAGGGCTTCTACAAGAACCGCTACGTCGGCCGCACCTTCATCATGCCGGGGCAGGCGGTGCGCAAGAAGAGCGTCCGTCAGAAGCTCAACGCCATGTCCACGGAGTTCCAGGGCAAGAACGTGCTCCTGATCGACGACTCCATCGTGCGCGGCACCACCTCGAAGGAGATCATCCAGATGGCCCGGGATGCCGGTGCCGCCTCGGTGACCTTCGCCTCCGCCGCCCCGCCGGTCCGGCACCCGCACGTGTACGGCATCAACATGCCCTCCCGGCACGAGCTCATCGCCCACGGCCGCACGATCCCCGAGATCGCGGAGGAGCTGGGCTGCGACCACCTCGTGTACCAGGAGGTCGACGACCTGAAGGCCGCGATCACCGAGGGCTCCGCGCTGGAGGACCTCGACATGAGCTGCTTCGACGGCCGCTACGTCACCGGCACCGTCTCCGACGAGTACCTCGCCTGGGTGGAGGGGTCGCAGACCTCTTGATGTCCGGGTCCCTGAGCGCGCCGCAGGGCCGACCCCTCTGGCAGGGGCGCGCCCTCGCGTTGATCGGGATCGTGCTGGTCGCGTTCTCGCTGCGGTCGGCCGTCGCCTCGCTCTCTCCGGTCCTCGATCACGTCGCCGAGGACTTCCCGGTGGCCCCCGTGATCGTGGGGCTGATCGGCGCCGCTCCGCCCGTCTGCTTCGCGCTGTTCGGGCTGCTGACCCCGCTGTTCGAGCGCCGGTTCGGGCTGGAGCGCATGGCGGTCGTGGCGATCGTGCTGATGGCGGCGGGCATGCTGCTGCGCGGCCTCGCCCCCGACTCCTGGAGTCTGCTCGCGGCAACCGCGGTCGTGTTCGCCGGCGTGGGGTCGGGCAACGTCTTGCTGCCGCCGCTGGTCAAGAAGTACTTCGCCGACCGGCTCGGCGTCATGATGACCGCGTACTCCACGACGCTCGCGGTCTCGACCTTCCTCCCCCCGCTGGTCGCCGTCCCCGTCGCCGACTCGCTCGGCTGGCGGATCTCGTTGGGCATGTGGGGCGTGGTGGCCGCCCTCGCGCTCGTGCCCTGGGTCACGCTGCTGGTGCGCTCCCGCGGCGACGACCGCCCGGTGCCGACGGAGCTCCTGGTCCCCGACCCCACCGACGGCGTGGACGATGTGCGCGACGCGGTCGCCGCCTCGACCGGGCCGATCACGACCCAGTCGGCGAGTCCCCGTGTCTTCGGCCGGCTCTGGCGGCTGCCGCTGGCGTGGGCGCTCGCCCTCGTGTTCGGCACGTCGTCGACCATGGCCTATGTCGCCTTCGCCTGGCTGCCGACCATCCTCGTCGACCTCGGCGGCGTGACCCCGGCGACCGCCGGCTTCCTGCTCTCGCTGTTCGCTCTCGTCGGGCTGCCGTGCTCCATGCTCGTGCCGGTGCTGGTCGTGCGGTTCCAGGCGACCCGCCCCCTGTTCTTCGTGGCCGTGGTCGCCGGTCTCGTCGGTCTCGGCGGCCTGCTGCTCTTCCCGGCCGTCGCGCTGCCGCTGTGGGTGGCGATCTTCGGGCTCACCGCGATCATGTTCCCGCTGAGCCTCGTGCTCCTGAGCATCCGCGCGCGTACGCCGGAGAGCGCCGTCGCCCTCAGCGGCTTCGTGCAGAGCATCGGCTACGCGATCGCGGCGGTGTTCCCGCTCCTCGTCGGCCTTCTCCACGACACCAGCGGCGGGTGGCAGGTGCCGCTTCTCGTGGTGGCGGGGGTGCTGGTCGTCTCGGTGCCCGCGGGCATCATCGCCGGTCGCCGCCGCACGATCGAGGACGAGTGGGAGCGGCGTCACGGCCGCTGGTGACGATCGCCGTCAGGCACCGATGTTCATCGTTGCCGCAGGGGTTATGAGCTTTCTCGCGTCGTGACGCGAGGCGGCGCGGTCGAGGAGCGCACGATGAGCTGGGGGTCGGTGGAGGGCATCTCGCCGACCGGGTCGTGGCCCTCGATCTGGGTGATGAGCCGTAGCGCGGCGGCGCGGCCCATGGCCTCGAACGGCTGACGGACGGTCGTCAGCGCGGGAGAGGCGTACGCGGCGAGGGCGATGTCGTCGACGCTCACGACGGAGATGTCCTCCGGCACGCTGCGCCCCGCTTCGTGCAGGGCGCGGATGAGGCCGAACGCCATCTCGTCGCTGCTGACGAAGACCGCGGTCGCCTCGGGGATCGCGGCGATGGTGCGGCCGGCCCGGTATCCGGACTCCGGGGTCCAGTCCGCCGGGATCACCGGCGGCGGGACGATGCCGCGCTCGCGGAGCGTCTGCTCCCAGGCCTCGCTGCGCTGCTGCGTCTCCGTCCAGTAGTCGTCGCCGGAGACGTGCCACACGGTCTCGTGGCCGAGGTCGAGGAGGTGCTCCACGGCGAGTCGGGCGATCGCGCGCTGGTCGACCGCGAGCGGGGCGTCCTCCTCCAGGGAGGTGCGCTCGCTGCGGGTGGCGGGCGTCCGCTCGGTGCGCGCCCGCATCGCCGGCGTGTCCAGGGCGATGGGCACGCCGAGGATGATGCCCTCCGCGCCCTGCCGCTCCAGGCGATCGAAGGCCTCGAGGAACGCGTCGTCCGAGGCGTGGTCGGCCACCGCCGCCGTGGTCACGGTGTAGCCGTTCGCCGCCGCGGCCTGTTGGATGCCGACGCCGAGCGCCGCGGAGGAGTAGCGATCGGTCGAGACGACGATCACCCCGAGCACACGGGTGCGCCCCGATGCGAGTGATGCGGCGGCGGCGTGCACACGGTAGCCGAGCTCCTCGACCGCGGCGAGCACTCGTCGCGCCGTCTCCGGCCGCACGTTGTCCTGCCCGGACATCACGCGCGAGACAGTCTGCGTGGAGACGCCGGCGAGGCGGGCGACGTCGACCTGGCTGGGGGCGCGGTCGTCTTTCGGACGGCGAGGGGACATCCCCCAATGGTAGCGATCCATCGGCGGAAAACCAGGGAGCGCGGACCTCGGCGATGCGATAATGTGAACGCAAACAATTCAGCTGGGAGTGCAATGTCCGACCTTCTCGCCGCGGCTTCCGACGGCTCCTCCACCGCCGTCGCCGCGCCGACTGACGCCGCTGTCTCCGGCGCTCCCGCCCTGTCCTGGCGCGATGGGGAGATCCTTCGCGACGGTGTGCCGCACCGCATCCTGTCCGGGTCGATCCACTACTTCCGCGTGCACCCCGACCAGTGGGAGGACCGCCTGCGCCGGCTCGCCGCGATGGGCGCGAACACGGTCGACACCTACGTCGCCTGGAACTTCCACGAGCGGGTCGAAGGGGACATCCGCTTCGACGGCTGGCAGGACGTCGAGCGCTTCGTGCGGCTGGCCGGAGAGGTCGGCCTCGACGTGTTCCTGCGGCCGAGCCCCTACATCTGCGCGGAGTGGTCGAACGGCGGGCTGCCCTTCTGGCTCACCGGCAGGGTCTCGGCGCTGCGGACCAGCGATCCCGCGTTCCTCGCCGCCGTCGACGCCTGGTACGACGCGCTGCTCCCGCGGCTCGTGCCCCTGCAGGCGGCGTACGGCGGGC
>NZ_SSDN01000005.1:0-8749 GCF_004794355.1 Microbacterium sp. K36
ACGCCGCGAGGCCCGCCGTCGGGCCGCCCGGCGTGCCCGGCGGAAGCGGATCCTGCAGCGCGTCGCCGTGTCGGCCGCGGTGGTGGCCGTGGTGGCGGTGCTGTTCGTGCTCATCCCCCTGGGGCTGGCGAGGGATCCGGCGCCGGTCTGCCTCGACCGGCCGTCGACCTTCCCCCGGGCGGGCGTCGCCGGATGGAGCGGCGAACAGCTCGAGAACGCCGCGACCATCATCCGCACCGCCGACGAGCTCGGGTTCGCGCGGGACGGCCAGATCCTCGGCGTCATGACCGCGATGGGGGAGAGCAGCCTCCGCAACATCGACTACGGGGACTGGGAGACGCGCGGCTGGACCAATACGGATGGATCGCGCACGACGAGCATCGGCCTCTTCCAGCAGCAGGACTGGTGGGGGAGCGCGGAGCAGCGGATGGATCCCGCCACCGCGGCCCGGTTGTTCTTCGACCGCCTCGGTCGGGTCCCCGACTGGCGGTCGATGACGCCCTCGCATGCCATCCACCGGGTGCAGGTCAACACCGATCGGGACTACTACACGCGGTATCAGGAGGACGCGACGGCGGTCGTCGACGTGCTCTCCGGACCGTGCGAGTGACGCCCACGTTTGTCACGGCAGCGCAGGGGCGCCGTGTCGGGGTGCCCGCCTAAGCTGGAGCCGTGTCGCGGAGCATCTACATCACCTCGGCCGAAGGCCACACCGGGAAGTCGACGATCGCCCTCGGGGTGCTCGATGCGCTGATGCGCGTGTCGCCGCGCGTCGGCGTCTTCCGCCCGATCGCCCGGGCGGTCGCCGAGAGGGACGAGATCCTCGAGCTGCTGCTCGCCCACGACGGCGTCCAGCTCGACTACGAGGACTGCATCGGCGTCACCTACGACGATGTGCGCGCCGATCCGGAGGGCGCGCTGTCGACCATCGTCGCGCGCTTCAAGGCCGTCGAGGCGCAGTGCGACGCCGTCGTGATCGTCGGCAGCGACTACACCGACGTCGCGAGCCCCGCCGAGCTCGGCTTCAACGCCCGGATCGCGGCCAACCTCGGCGCCCCCGTCCTGCTCGTGCTGAGCGGCCGGGACCAGCAGCGGCAGGCCGAGCAGCTCGGCACCACGACCGCCCGGGTGCCCGCCGCCGTCGGCCAGATCGCCGCCCTGGCGCTGCCGGAACTCGCCGAGGAGCGCGCGGAGCTGTTCGCGGTGGCCGTGAACAGGGCCGACCCCGACGGGCTGGATGCCATCGTCGACGCGGTGCGGGCCGTCGTCCCCGCCGGCACCCCGGTCTGGGCGCTGCCGGAGGATCGCGCGCTCGTCGCGCCGTCCATCCGCGGCATCGTCTCCGCGGTCGACGGGACGGTGCTCAAGGGCGACGAGGATCGTCTGACCGCCGTCGCGCTGTCGATCGTCGTGGCCGGTATGTCGATGGTGAACGTCCTGCCGCGCCTCACGGACGAAGCCGTCGTCGTGATCCCCGCCGACCGCACCGAGGTGCTGCTCGCCGCCCTCCTCGCGGACTCCTCCGGCACGTTCCCGCGGATCGCCGGGATCATCCTCAACGGGCCCTTCCCGCTGCCGGACCCGATCCTCCAGCTGCTCGACGGCTTCGCCTCCTCGGTGCCGATCATCACCACCGACCTCGGCACCTACGACACGGCGGTGCGGGTGATGGGCACCCGTGGCCGGATCTCCGCCGACTCGCGCGGTCGCTACGACCGGGCGCTCGGACTCTTCCAGGCGCATGTCGATGTGGTCGAGCTCACCGAGCAGCTCGGGCTCGCCGAGTCGCACGTCGTTACGCCGCTCATGTTCCAGTACGGCCTGATGGAACGTGCGCGGTCCGACCGTCGCCACATCGTCCTCCCCGAGGGCGACGACGACCGCATCCTCCGGGCGGCGGCGGCGCTGCTCTCCCGCGAGGTGGCGGAGCTGACGATCCTCGGCGACGACGGTGCGATCCGCGCGCGGGCGACGGAACTCGGCCTCGACATCGCGGGCGCTCAGGTGCTGAGTCCCACCGACCCGGCCCTCGTGGAGCGCTTCGCCGCCGAGTACGCCCGGCTGCGCGCCCACAAGGGGATCACCCTCGCGCAGGCCGCCGACACCGTCACCGACGTCTCCTACTTCGGGACGATGATGGTGCACCTCGGGCTCGCCGACGGCATGGTCTCCGGCGCCGCGCACACCACGGCGCACACGATCCGTCCGTCCTTCGAGATCATCAAGACGAAGCCGGGGGTGAACGTCGTCTCCAGCGTGTTCCTCATGGCCCTCGCCGACCGCGTGCTCGTGTACGGCGACTGCGCGGTGATCCCCGATCCCACGGCCGAACAGCTCGCCGACATCGCGATCTCGTCCGCCACCACCGCCCGGCAGTTCGGCATCGATCCTCGCGTGGCGATGCTGTCGTACTCCACCGGCGAGTCCGGGTCGGGGGCCGACGTCGACAAGGTCAGGGCGGCGACGGCGCTCGTGCGCGAGCGCGCTCCCGAACTCCTCGTGGAGGGTCCCATCCAGTACGACGCCGCCGCCGACGCGGCGGTCGCCAAGGCCAAGCTGCCGGACTCGGCGGTGGCGGGGCGGGCGACCGTGTTCGTCTTCCCCGACCTCAACACCGGAAACAACACCTACAAGGCGGTGCAGCGCTCCGCCGGCGCCGTGGCCATCGGTCCGGTGCTGCAGGGGCTCAACAAGCCGATCAACGACCTGTCCCGCGGTGCGCTCGTCGACGACATCGTGAACACGGTGGCCATCACAGCGATCCAGGCCCAGGGCACCGAACGAGCGGGGGAGGAGGCGTGAGCGCGATCCTCGTCATCAACAGCGGCTCGTCCTCGCTGAAGTACAGCCTCATCGACACCGCGCACGAGGACGAACTCGCCAGCGGGCTCATCGAGCGCATCGGACAGAATTCCAGCCCCGTCGCCCACACCGTGCGCCCGGAGCCGGGTGACGGACCGTCCGCGACGATGCTTGACGCCACCTACCGCGACGAGCAGTCCATCCCCGACCACGCCGCGGCCTTCGAGGTCATGCGCGCGCAGTTCGCCGCGCACGGTCCCTCGCTCGACGCCCATGCGCCGGTCGCGGTGGGGCATCGCGTCGTGCACGGTGGGGCGCGCTTCTACGCGCCGACCCTGATCGATGCCGACGTCGAGCGGCAGATCGACGAGCTCGCCGTCCTGGCACCGCTGCACAACCCGGCGAACCTCGCCGGCATCCGGGCGGCGCGTGCCGTGTTCTCCGAGGTCCCGCACGTCGCGGTCTTCGACACGGCGTTCCACCAGACGCTCCCGCCGGCGGCCTACACGTACGCGATCGATGCCGCGCTCGCCGCCGAGCACCGGGTCCGTCGGTACGGCTTCCACGGCACGAGCCATCAGTACGTCAGCGAGACCGCTGCGCGCTTCCTGGGGCGCGACCTCGGGACCCTCCGGCAGCTCGTGTTCCACCTCGGCAACGGCGCGTCGGTCACCGCGATCGACGGGGGGCGCTCGGTGGAGACCTCGATGGGCCTCACACCGCTCGAGGGCCTCGTCATGGGGACCCGCTCGGGCGACCTCGATCCGGCCGCGCTCGTGCACCTGTCCCGCCGCGCCGGCTACACGATCGACGACCTCGACACGCTGCTGAACACCCGCAGCGGGCTGGCGGGGCTCGCCGGTCGCAGCGACATGCGCGACATCCTCGCCGGCGTCGCCGCGGGCGAGGAGGCCGCCACGCTCGCCTTCGACGTGTACGTCCACCGTCTGCGGGCCTATGCCGGCGCGTACATCGCTCAGCTCGGCGGGGTCGACGTCGTGTCCTTCACCGCCGGCGTCGGCGAGAACGCGGCGCCCGTACGGGCAGCGGCGATGGCGACGCTCGGCTTCGCGGGGATCGAGATCGACCCCGCCCGCAACGAGGCGAAGGAGCGCGGGGTCCGCGTCATCTCGACGGACGCCTCGGCCGTGACGGTCCTCGTCGTCCCCACCGACGAGGAGCTGCAGATCGCCAGGCAGACCGCCGAGCTGCTCTGATCCGGGTCCGGGGTTACCCCGCGCGCGCCACCGCCATTACGCTTGCACAGTGGCACGGAGAGGTGCCGACCCGACCCTCGTCCTTCTCCTGGAGGCTCTGTGCCAGACGCGCTGCCCGACCTGTTCCACGCCGACGGTGTGCTGTTCGACCTCGACGGCGTCCTCACGCCGACCGCCGAGGTGCACATGCGCGCCTGGAAGGCGGTCTTCGATGACGTCTTCGCCCGCTGGGACATCACGCCGCCGTACACCGACGAGGACTACTTCGCCTACGTCGACGGCAAGAAGCGCTACGACGGCGTCGCGAGCCTGCTGCGCAGCCGCAACGTCGAGGTGCCGTGGGGATCCGTGGACGACGACCCGTCCGCCGAGACCATCTGCGGGATCGGCAACCGCAAGAACGCCGCGTTCGCGACGTCCCTCCGCAGCCAGGGCATCGCTCCGTTCCCCGGCTCCCTCGCTGTGGTCGAGGCGCTGCACGCCGCCGGGATCCCCCTCGGCGTCGTCTCCAGCTCCAAGAACGCCGAGGAGGTGCTGGCGGCCGCCGGCATCCGGTCCTTCTTCCGCGTCGTGATCGACGGCGTCGTCGCCGAGCGCGAGCACCTCGCCTCCAAGCCCGCGGCCGACATGTTCGCCGCCGGCGCCACGGCCCTCGGCGTCGACCCCGCCCGCAGCATCGCCGTCGAGGACGCCACCTCCGGAGCCGCCTCCGCCGCCGCGGCCGGCTACGCCGTCGTCATCGGCGTCGACCGGGGCGCCGGCGCCGATGCGCTCCGCGCCGCCGGCGCCACCCACGTCGTCGACGACCTCGGCGTCCTGCTTCCCGCCGCCCGTACCGACAGCCCGGAGACCGCATGATCGACCGCGACCGCTTCCCCGTCGACCCGTGGCGTCTCATCGAGACGCGCTACTCGGAGGAGGGCGTCGGCGAGACGCTGTTCTCGGTCGGCAACGGCTACCTCGGACTCCGGGGCAACCACATCGAGGGGCGCGGCGCGCAGGAGCACGGCACCTTCATCAACGGACTGCACGAGACGTGGCCCATCCGGCATGCCGAGCAGGCGTACGGCTTCGCCGAGGTCGGCCAGACCATCGTCAACGCCCCCGACGCCAAGGTGATGCGGCTCTACGTCGACGACGAGCCGATCTCCCTCGACGACGCGGACGTGCGCGAGTACGCCCGCACGCTCGACATGCGCACGGGTGTGCTGGAACGGCGCGTGGTCTGGGAGACCCCCTCCGGCAAGCGGGTGCGCATGCGGGATCAGCGTCTGGTGAGCTTCGAGGAGCGGCACCTCGCGGTGCTGCGACTCGAGGTCGTCGTCGAGAACGCCAACGCCCCGGTCACGATCAGCTGCCAGCTGCTCAACCGTCAGGACGGGGCGGGCGTCTACGCCGGCTCCCCGATGAAGACCAAGGGTGCCGCGTTCGATCCGCGCAAAGCCGAGCGCATCGCAGACCGTGTGCTGGAGCCTGCCGAGCACTGGCAGGACGGGCTGCGCTCCGCGCTGTCGTACCGGGTCGCCGCGTCCGGGATGACCGTCGCCGTCGTGGCCGACCACATCATCGAGACGGAGAACGACTACAACGTCCGGACGCTCATCGAGCCGGACATCGCCAAGAACGTCTTCCGTGTGCAGGCGAAGGCCGGCGTGCCCATCACGATCACCAAGCTCGTCAGCTACCACTCCTCGCGCGGCGTGCCCCCGCGGGAACTCGTGGACCGCTGCCGTCGCTCGCTCGACCGGGCAGCGGACGAGGGCGTGGAGGCGGTGTTCCGTCGTCAGCGCGAGTGGCTCGACGCGTTCTGGGAGCGCAGCGACGTGCAGATCGGCGGGCGCGACGACCTGCAGCAGGCCACCCGCTGGTGCCTGTTCCAGCTCGCTCAGGCCTCGGCCAGGGCGGACGGCGCCGGCGTCCCCGCCAAGGGACTGACCGGCTCCGGCTACAGCGGCCACTACTTCTGGGACACCGAGATCTACGTGCTCCCGTTCCTCACCTACACGACGCCGCGCTGGGCGTACAACGCTCTCCGGGCCCGGGTGAAGATGCTCCCCGCGGCGCGCCGCCGGGCCGCTCAGCTCAACGAGGCCGGAGCGCTCTTCCCGTGGCGCACGATCAACGGCGAGGAGGCCTCGGCGTACTACGCCGCCGGCACCGCGCAGTACCACATCAACGCCGACATCAGCTTCGCGCTCGGCAAGTACGTGCGGGCGACCGGGGACGAGGCGTTCCTGCGCCGCGAGGGTGCCGACGTCGCGATCGAGACCGCGCGGCTCTGGGCCACCCTGGGCTTCTGGCGGGGGTCGCGGCTCGTGGAGCAGTCTGGTGCCGGCGACGGCCTCCAGACGTTCCACATCCATGGCGTCACCGGCCCGGACGAGTACACGACCGTCGTGAACGACAACCTGTACACGAACGTCATGGCGCGGTACAACCTCCGTTACGCGGCGAAGGTCGTGCGGGAGATCCGCGACAGCTACCCGGAGGACTACGCGGCCCTCGTCGAGCGGACGGGTCTCGGCTCCGGTGAGGCGGAGTCCTGGGAGCGGGCGGCGGAGGCGATGTACATCCCGTACAGCGAGAGCCTCGGCATCCACCCGCAGGACTCGCTGTTCCTGGAGCGGGAGGTCTGGGACCTCGCGAACACCCCGGCCGACCAGCGCCCGCTGCTGCTGCACTTCCACCCGCTCGTGATCTACCGCTTCCAGGTGCTCAAGCAGGCCGATGTCGTGCTGGCGCTGTTCCTGCAGGGCAACCACTTCTCGCCCGAGGAGAAGAAGGCCGACTTCGACTACTACGACCCGCTGACGACGGGCGACTCGACCCTGTCCGCGGTCGTGCAGTCGATCCTCGCGGCCGAGGTGGGCTATCAGGACCTCGCGCAGAAGTACTTCGAGCAGTCGCTGTTCGTCGATCTGCACGACCTGCACCACAACGCGGCGGACGGCGTGCACGTGGCCTCGGCCGGTGGCGTCTGGACGGCCCTCGTCTGCGGCTTCGGCGGCATGCGCGACTACGGCGGCGACCTCAGCTTCGACCCGCGGCTCCCCGAGTCCTGGCCGTCGCTGTCGTTCCCGCTGCAGTGGCAGGGGACGGCGATGCAGGTGACCGTCACGCGGCACGAGCTGCGGGTGCAGGTGCGCAGCGGCCCTCCGGTGCCGTTCAGCGTGCGTGACAACGCGTACATCGCGACGCTGGAGGATGAGGTCATCGTCCCGCTCGCGAACCAGGGGCCCGTGATCCCCGGACGCCCGACCCTGCAGGAGTTCGCCGACGCCCGTCGCGACGACGGCACCCGTCTCTCCGCCTCGGTCCCGGTGATCACGAGCGCGATCCCCGTCATCGAGAATCTCGACTGATCGCCCACCCACCCCTTTGCGTGCGTCCCACCCCGTTCCGGACGCACGCAGAGGGGTGGCTCGCGTGAAAGGGACCGGGTCGACCGGGAGGGGAGCAACGTCGGTGGCACGCCGTAGGCTGGAGGGGTGACCACAGCCCTCTACCGCCGCTACCGACCCGAGACGTTCGGCGAGATGATCGGGCAGTCGCAGGTGACCGATCCGCTCATGACCGCGCTGCGCGGCGACCGCGTGGGGCACGCCTATCTCTTCTCCGGTCCCCGCGGCTGCGGCAAGACCACCTCCGCGCGCATCCTGGCCCGGTGCCTGAACTGCGCGGAGGGGCCGACCGACACCCCCTGCGGGACCTGCCCGAGCTGTGTCGAGCTGTCCAGGGCGGGCGGCGGATCGCTCGACGTGGTCGAGATCGACGCCGCGAGCCACAACGGCGTCGACGACGCGCGCGACCTGCGGGAGCGGGCCACCTTCGCCCCGAGCCGTGACCGCTTCAAGATCTTCATCCTCGACGAGGCGCACATGGTGACCCCGCAGGGCTTCAACGCGCTGCTGAAGCTGGTGGAGGAACCCCCGCCGCACGTCAAGTTCATCTTCGCCACGACGGAGCCCGAGAAGGTGCTCGGCACGATCCGCTCGCGCACGCATCACTACCCGTTCCGGCTGGTGCCGCCCGCCGCGATGCTCGAGTACGTCGAGAAGCTGTGCGCCGAAGAGGGCGTCATCGTCGAACAGGGTGTGCTGCCGCTCGTCGTCCGCGCCGGGGGAGGCTCTCCCCGCGACACGTTGTCGCTGCTGGACCAGCTGATCGCGGGATCGGATGCCCCGGCCGGCTCCGAGACCGTCACGGTCGGCTACGCGCGGGCGGTGGCGCTGCTCGGGTACACCCACGGGGCGCTCCTCGACGAGATCGTCGATGCGCTGGCCGCGGGCGACGCCGCGACCGCCTTCCCGGCCATCGACCGCGTGGTGCAGACCGGACAGGATCCGCGGCGCTTCGTCGACGACCTCCTCGAGCGCCTGCGCGACCTCATCGTCATCGCCGCCGTCGGCTCCGGTGCCTCCGCCGTGCTCCGCGGCATCGCCGAGGACGAGCTCGACCGGATGCGCCGCCAGGCCGAGTCCTTCGGTGCCGCGCGGCTCTCCCGCACGGCCGACGTGGTCAGCGCGGCGCTCGACGACATGTCCGGAGCCACGTCACCGCGGCTCCACCTCGAGCTCATGGTCGCCCGTGTCCTCGCTGCCGCTCCCGGTGGCTCGGCCGCCTCCGGCGCCTCGGCATCGGGCGCGCTGCACCCGCCGGCGACGACGCATCCGCCGGTGATCCCGCCGACGTCCGCGCCGCCCGCGGCGGCTGTCCCGCCCGAGCCCGAG
>NZ_SSDN01000006.1:0-6322 GCF_004794355.1 Microbacterium sp. K36
CCGGTGGATGACGTGCAGGCCCCGCTCCTGCGCTCGTCGGCTGCCGTGTCGTGGTGGTCGAGGTGCCGCGGCCGGTCCGGCCGGAGCCGGTCGATGTCGACACCCTCCTGCGCACCCTCGCCGCCACCGGATCGGAGGCCACGCGGATCATCCCGCCGCGGGCGGACCACGCGATCCCGGCAGGCGCGAAGCGGACGCTCTACCGGATCGCGTCCGGTCAGGTGGACGCCGTGCTCTTCCCGGCCGCGGAGGGTGTGGCCGCGTGGCTGGCAGCCGTCGAACGACTCGGCATGCTCGAGGCGATCCGCGGCCGGACGCAGGCGGCGCGTCTGCTGCTGGTCACGACCGACGTCGCCGCGACCACGAGGCTGGCGGAGAGCGGGCTTCCCGCAGCGACGTCGTGCGGACCCACCGCGGACGACCTCGCGCGCACTGCTCTCGGTCCGCTCGCGCGGGGCGTCACCGAGAGACGGACCGTGATCGGACGCGTGGCCGTGCGCAGCGGGGGCGCGCTGATCGACGGCGGCTTCGTGCCGCTCTCCCGCGGCGCCGTCGGCATCCTCGAAGCGCTGTTGGTCGCCGACGGCCGCGTGCTCACCAGGGCGGAGATCGGCCAGGTTCTTCCCGGCGGTCGACGCAGCGCCCGAGCAGTCGAGGTCGCCGTGGCGCGGCTGCGCGAGTCCCTCGGCGACGCGGATCTGGTGCAGACGGTCGTCAAGCGCGGGTACCGGCTCGCGGTCATCGACGACGAGTGACGGGCCCCGACGCCGAGGAGGTCACTCCGACGGCGTGGCGGGAGCGCTGGGCTCAAGGGTGGGGGTGTCGCTCGGCACCGGGGAAGGAGCGATCGACGAGGAGGGCGACGGCGTCGGCTCCGGTGTGGTCACCTGCGCGTGCACGACCTGGCTGACGATGGCGCCCACGACGATGAGGGATCCGACGGTGACCGCGATGATGTTGTCGCGAGTGCGTCGACGGATCTGGTCCTGGTGCCAGCGGGTGCGAGCGGTGTGCAGCCGGGCGCGCTCCGCCTCGGTGCGTGTCTGCGCCTTCTTGGAACCGCGTGCGGCCATGCCCTGCTTCTCCCGTCCGACGCCGGTCCACGACGTCGCCTGAGAGCCTACCGGGGCCCCGGCCTCGCCTCGTGTCCCCGGCCGCCGTTAGCCTGGAGGAATGTCCTCTCCCTCCGCCCTGCTCTCCGGGCAGACGCCGCTCGCCGTGCGCATGCGCCCGGTGTCGCTGGACGAGGTCGCGGGGCAGCGCCACCTGTTGCGGGCCGGGTCGCCCATCGTGGCCCTCGCCGACCCGGAGGCCAGTTCCCCCGGCGCGGTGTCGATCATCCTCTGGGGCCCGCCCGGCACCGGCAAGACCACACTCGCCCAGGCCATCGCCCGATCATCTGGGCGCCGCTTCGTCGAGCTCTCCGCGATCACCGCCGGCGTCAAGGACGTGCGGGAGGTCATGCAGGAGGCGATCACGCAGCGCGACCTGTACGGGCAGACGACGATCCTGTTCCTGGACGAGATCCACCGCTTCACCAAGGCACAGCAGGACGCGCTCCTGCCCGGCGTGGAGAACGGGTGGGTCATCCTCATCGCCGCGACCACGGAGAACCCCTCGTTCTCGGTGATCTCGCCCCTGCTGTCCCGGTCGCTGCTGCTCACGCTGCAGCCGCTCACCGATGACGACATCGGCGTGCTCGTGGACCGCGCGGTGTCGGATGCCCGCGGACTCTCCGGTACGGTCGCGCTCAGCGACGAGGCGCGGTCGGCCCTCATCCGCCTCGCGTCGGGGGACGCTCGTCGTGCCCTCACCGGACTGGAGGCCGCCGCTGCCGTGGCGCTCTCGCACGCCGCCGCCTCCGAGGCCGACCACGACGGCGAAGACTCGGAGGCGGTCGTCCCGGGGGTCACCGCCGACGATGTGGCGCAGGCCGTCGACAAGGCACTCCTCCGCTACGACCGGCAGGGTGACGAGCACTACGACGTCATCAGCGCCTTCATCAAGTCGATCCGGGGTTCCGACCCGGATGCCGCACTGCACTACCTGGCCCGCATGATCGAGGCGGGGGAGGATCCGCGCTTCATCGCCCGACGGCTCGTCATCTCGGCGTCCGAGGACGTCGGTCTCGCCGACCCTCAGGCGCTCGGCATCGCCGTGGCCGCCGCGGACGCCGTGGCCTTCATCGGAATGCCGGAGGGGCGCATCCCGCTCGCGGAGGCCACCGTGTATCTGGCCACGACCGCGAAGTCGAACGCGGCCTACGTCGGCATCGACGCCGCCATCGCCGATATCCGCGCGGGGGGATTCGGTCGCGTGCCCCTTCACCTCCGCGACGCGCACTACCCCGGGGCGAAGCGCCTCGGGCACGGCCGCGGCTACCGCTACGCGCACGACAGTGAGTACGGCATCGTCCCGCAGCAGTACCTGCCGGACGAGCTTGAGGGCCGGCACTACTACGAGCCGAAGAACCTGGGCGCGGAGCGCGACATCAGCGCGCGGCTGGAGCGTATCCGCCGCATCCTCGGCGACCGCTGAACCGTCGGCCCCGGGCTTCGGCCGCCGTCTGATAGACTTGAGCGGCTCGAAACCGAGTTTTCGGGCATCTCCTCGTTCACTCCCCACCTTGCTGGCGCCCCGGCGTGCGCTCCAAGGCAGAACGCGGGTGATACGTCCGCGAGTCGCGAAAGTCGCGACCGCGTCATCGGAAGGACAGCTTCGTGACCACGAAGTCCCAGGACCGCCGCAAGGTGCGTCTCAGCCGCGCCCTCGGCGTGGCTCTCACCCCGAAGGCCGCCCGCTACCTCGAGAAGCGTCCCTACGCTCCGGGCGAGCACGGCCGCACTAAGCGCAAGGCCGACAGCGACTACGCCGTCCGTCTGCGTGAGAAGCAGCGTCTGCGCGAGCAGTACGGCATCCGCGAGAAGCAGATGCGCAACACGTTCAACGAGGCCCGTCGTCAGGACGGTCTGACCGGTGAGAACCTGGTCGAGCTGCTCGAGATGCGTCTCGACGCCCTCGTGTTGCGTTCGGGCTTCGCCCGCACCACTGCGCAGGCTCGCCAGCTCGTCGTGCACCGTCACATCCTCGTCGACGGCCAGCTCGTCGACCGCCCGTCGTTCCGCGTGAAGCCGGGTCAGCTCATCCACGTGAAGCCCAAGAGCGAGGGCACGGAGCCCTTCCAGGTGGCGGCAGCAGGCGGCCACGCCGAGGTCCTGCCCGCCGTTCCGGGCTACCTCGAGGTCGAGCTCGACAAGCTCCAGGCCCGTCTGGTCCGTCGTCCGAAGCGCGCCGAGGTCCCCGTGACCTGTGAAGTGCAGCTCGTCGTCGAGTACTACGCGGCTCGCTGATCCAGCGGAAGAGCATCAGGCAGGAGGCGTCGGGGTTCCCGACGCCTCCTGTCGTTTCCGCCTACGATGGAGAGACCGCGCCTTCGCGGCTCTAGGGCAAGGATGACGACATGAAGAATGTGCTGTGGTTCCTGATCGGTGTGATCGGCGGCTTCGTCGCGGCTCACTTCATGAACAAGGACCCGCGGGGCCACGACATCCTGGCCGACGTCGACGCCCGCATCAACGGCCTCGCCGCGATCCTCAGCGACGCGTATCGCGCGCAGGAGGCTCGGCTGACCGAGCCGGGCGAGAACTGACCCCCCGCATCTGCGCCTCGGCGCGCCCCCTCACGCAAGGACATCCGGCACTCCTATGAAAACTGCGGAAATCGCGCAGCGCTACCTCTCCTACTTCGAGAAGAACGACCACCTCATCGTCCCCTCGGCATCCCTGGTCAGCGACGACCCCTCGCTGCTGTTCACGGTCGCCGGCATGGTCCCGATGATCCCGTACCTCACGGGCGTGGTCCCGGCGCCGCATCCGCGCATCGCCGACCTGCAGAAGTGCATCCGCACCAACGACATCGAGGAGGTCGGGCGCACCGCGCGTCACGGCACGTTCTTCCAGATGCTCGGTAACTGGTCGTTCGGCGACTACTTCAAGGAAGGCGCGATCCGTTACGCCTGGGAGCTGCTCACGAGCTCGGAGGCCGACGGCGGCCTCGGCTTCGACGAGAAGGACCTCTGGGTCACCGTCTACGAGACCGACGACGAGGCCGAGGCGATCTGGCGCGACATCATCGGACTCAAGCCGGAGCGCATCCAGCGCCTCGGCCGCGCGGACAACTACTGGAACACTGGCCAGCCCGGTCCCGGCGGCCCTGACTCCGAGATCTTCTTCGACCGCGGCCCGGCCTACGGCAAGGACGGCGGCCCCGCCGTCGACGACTCGCGGTTCCTGGAGATCTGGAACCTCGTGTTCATGCAGGACTTCATCGAGAACATTCGTGGCAAGACCGAGTTCGACATTGTCGGCGAGCTGCCGATGAAGAACATCGACACCGGCATGGGACTGGAGCGCGTCGCGTTCCTCAAGCAGGGCGTCGAGAACATGTACGAGACCGACCAGGTGCGTCCGGTGCTCGACCGCGCCGTCGAGCTCTCCGGCCGCCGCTATGGTGCGGTCCACGAGGACGACGTCCGCTTCCGGGTGATCGCGGATCACGTGCGTTCCTCGCTCATGCTCCTCTCCGACGGCGTGCGTCCGTCGAACGAGGGCCGCGGCTACATCCTGCGGCGCCTGATGCGCCGGACCGTGCGCGCCATGCGTCTGCTGGGCGTCGACGACCCCGCGTTCCCCGAGCTGTTCGCCGCCTCCCGCGATGCGATGAAGTCGTCGTACCCGGAGCTGGAGCGCGACTGGTCCGTGCTCTCCTCGGCGGCCTTCGCCGAGGAGGAGACCTTCCGGCGCACCCTGGCCCAGGGGTCGACCATCCTCGACCTCGCCCTGGACGAGACGAAGAAGGGCGGCGGGAAGACCCTCAGCGGCTCCGAGGCGTTCCTGCTGCACGACACCTACGGCTTCCCGATCGACCTCACCCTGGAGGTCGCCGAAGAGGCCGGGCTGGACGTGGACCGCGCCGCGTTCGACTCGCTCATGCAGGAGCAGCGTCAGCGCGCCAAGGACGACGCCCGCAACCGCAAGCGCCAGCTCGCCGACGTCTCGGTGTACCGCGACCTGCGCGCGCTGGGCGAGACGGGCTTCGACGGCTACACGGCCCTCGAGGTGGAGTCCCGCGTGCTCGGCCTGCTCGTCGACGGGGCGCCGGTGCGCAGCGCCGCCGAGGGCCAGATCGCCGAGGTCGTGCTCGCCGAGACGACGCTGTACGCCGAGTCGGGTGGTCAGGTCGCCGACAAGGGCACCATCGTGGGCCCCGGCTACGAGCTCGAGGTGCTCGACGTGCAGCGTCCGGTCCCCGGGCTGATCAGCCACACGGTCGAGGTCTCCCGCGGCACGGTCGCGGTCGATGACATCGCGACGACGATCGTCGACGCCGCGAACCGGCGCGCCGCCCGGCAGGCGCATTCCGCCACCCACCTCGTGCACGCCGCCCTCCGCGACACGCTCGGTCCGACGGCCACGCAGTCCGGGTCGCTCAACCGTGCCGGGTACATGCGGTTCGACTTCGCCTGGTCGCAGGCGCTGTCGAGCGACACCCGCACGGAGATCGAGGAGATCACAAACCGCGCCGTGCAGGACGCCCTCGAGGTGACCACCCGCATCGTGACGCTCGATGAGGCCAAGGAAGCGGGCGCCATGGCGCTCTTCGGCGAGAAGTACGGCGACGTGGTGCGCATGGTCGACATCGGCGGCCCGTGGTCGCGCGAGCTCTGCGCCGGCACGCACGTGTCGACCAGCGCGGAGATCGGCCTGGTCAGCGTGGTGGGGGAGTCCTCGGTCGGCGCCTCCAACCGCCGGATCGAGGCTCTCGTCGGCGCGGATGCCTTCCGCGAGCTCGCGGCGGAGCGGGCTCTCGTCTCGCAGCTCACCGCCTCTCTGAAGACCCCGCGTGAACAGCTCCCGGAGCGGATCGCCGATCTCGCCGCGAGCCTCAAGGCCGCGGAGAAGCGCATCGCGCAGTTCGAGGCGAAGGAGCGGGCGGGGCGCATCCCCGCGATCGCCGAGGCCGCGACGCGCGTCGGGGACTTCCGCGTGGCGGCACAGACGCTGGGTGACGTGGCCTCCGCGGACGATGTCCGCGAGCTCGTCAACGGCGTGCGCGACCGGCTCGGATCCGACCCCGCGGTCGTCGCGCTCGGTGCGGTCGTCAACGGTCGCCCTGTCGTCGTCGTCGCCACGAACGAGGCCGCGCGCGGTGCCGGTGCGAAGGCGGGTGCGCTCGCGAAGCGCGCCGCCGGTCTAGGCTCCGAGCATGGCGATGCGTCCGCCGTGGTTCATGTTGTCGATCATCGCCGGGAGCGCCGACGCCG